>JAEUAF010000814.1 GCA_019695485.1 Sorangium sp. | reverse complement strand
GCCGGGGAGAATGAACATGGCGTTGCTGCGGAGCGGCCCGATTGGCGAGGAGAGACCCTGGACGATATCTGCGCGGACGCCGCGCGCCACGCCCGTTCCGCTTCCTCGCTACGCCGAGTGTGGGCGGCCGCATGGCCGAAGGGCCTGCGGGGTTCGTCCTTCTCGACGCCGGGCCCGTCGACTACGCTCGGCCTCCACGCAAATGAAGACGGCAAAATGGATAGCCCTAGGTGCGCTCTCATGGGGCTGCGGGGCTGCGATGCCAAAGTACAACTACGCAGGCGAACCGGATCCGCGCAAGAGTGAGTACGTCATCGGGATTGCGGACACGCTGCAAGTGCGCGTCTGGAAAAACCCGGACCTTTCAGCGGAGCCGCAGGTTCGCCCGGATGGCACGATCACCATCCCGCTGCTCGGGGACATTCCCGCAGCGTGGCGTACGCCTTCGGTGTTACGAGACCAGATCAAGGCGCGCCTCGGGCAATTCATTCAAGACGAAGCCGCGGTGGTGACCGTGGCAGTGGCGCAGGTGCAAAGCTACCAGGTGACCGTGACCGGTCGCGTGGGGCACCCGGGGGTGCTCTCGTCGCGTAGCTATCTCACGATCGTAGAGGCCGTAGCGCTGGCGGGCGGTCCCACGCCGTTTGCTTCACCGGAACAGACGGTGCTGCTGCGGCTCAATCCCGACGGCAGCGTCCGCCGCATTCCAATCCGCTACGATCTGATCGTCAAAGGTGAGCATCTCGAGATGAACCTGGTGCTGCAACGCGGCGACCAGCTATTCATCCCTTGACCGTGGTTCGCGAGCCGACGCGCCAGATCGCGTTGATGGCCGCACACACCGAACCGATCACGCGCCACGCAAGGAGCAAGCCCACGCCTGGGACCACCATCGTTGCGAGAACCAAGTTCTTCGAGATCGGTTGGGCGTCGACGCTGTGCCGCTCGATGAAGTGGTTATAGTCCGTGGCAAATCCAGCGAACGCCTGAAAGGCCCAATACAGGTTGAACACCGGCACGAGCAATAACCAGACGGCTCGGCCAGGCGAGGTGCGCGCGGCGCCGTCTTGAATCGCGGACCAGGCCCGGTGCACGAGGACCAAGGCGAGGCTCCACGACGTCCACACCAGGAGCAGCGCGACCGGCAACAGCGCGTGGAAGCGCACGCTGAGCGCACCCACCGCGGGCGCGGCGAGCAGGGGCAGTACGATTCCAAGCTGAAAAACAATGGGCGAGACCGGCCTCACCACTGGGATCCCTGAGCGACGCGCGCCCGTGTAGGGTTGCGCAGCGGGTGCATCGGGATAGGCCCGGCTTGGATCGAACGCGGCGGGCGTGTCGGCGCGTCGACGGCTGGAAGGCGGGGCACTCTTTTGTTGTTGCGGGGGCGGACTCGAGTCGAGTGGTTGGGCGGCCACCCGCGGGATCGGCCCCACGTGCTCCGGTCCTGTGTGCACAGACTGCGAGTAGGCACCCGGACTGGCCTGTGTGGAGCCAGCGACCGGCGTGCTCGCGCGCACGGGGGCGGGCCGGGCTTGCGCGTCCTTCGGCCCCAGCAGAACGATGACCGCGTCCCCCCGGATCGCCGAAGCCGGCAAAACCGGCTCAGGTACGCCCATGCCGATTACAGTCTTCCTGCTCTTCGAGTTGTGACCTCGAGCGGCCGCCTCTTGATTCGCGCCCTCTGTTTGGGCCCCATTTACCGCGGCGCGATCGCCGTCGCCGGCGTTCCACTTCGGATCATCGTTTGCCATTCGCGCGCACGGTTACGTATACCATTCCTCTCTAGCGCTGGATTGTTCCTGGCCTCCTTTAAGGAAGCGAGCAGCCCTGCGCGGGGGCCGGCTCAGTGGCCGGTTGCCACGTCTCTTGCGCGTTCGAGCGCAGCTGCGAACTCGCCGGCCAAGGCTCGCCGATGATAGCGCGCTGTCGTTCGCGGGTCATAGCCCGCTCCGCGTTCGGGCGCATGACCGGCCCGAAATGCTTCGAGCCAATTGGAAAGCTGGTTGGCGATGGCTGGAACGTCGCGCGGAGCGATTACCGGGCCCAAGTTGTGGGCGTGCATTAGGCGGGTCAGCGCACCCTCGGGCGCGAGGGCAAGCACCGGCCGCGCGAGGTACATGAGCTCGAAGATCTTGGCGGGGTAGATGCCTTCCACGCCGGGCACCGCGTCCAATAGGCAGAGCGTCACGTGACTTTGATTCAACGTGGCCAGCACCCGCTCGTGGGGGATGTAGCCGAGTCGTTCGACCCCGAGCGCCTCGGTGCCGGCGAAGTGCGGCAGCTCGGTGTCCACGATGCGACCGAAGAATTTGATCGACAGGAGCTTACCGAGTTCCGGACTTCGCTCGTTGAGGAGGCGCACGGCGTCGAGCAACCCCGCGGCACTCGTTAGCTTGAAGATCGTTCCCCCGTAGGTGAGGGTGAGCTTGTCGCTGGGTGGGACGCTGTCGATGTCGCCGAAATCGTCAGGGTCGTAGCCGTTCGGAATCGCCAGCACGCGATCCGGCTTCAAAAACGAAAAGCGAGCCAAGAGATTGTCGCGAAACTCTTGCGTCGCCGTCGTGATCACGTGCGCTGCGCGCAACACGCGCTCCTCCAGGTACTCGCCGGCCACGCGCGCCAAGCCGCTTTTCAGCATCTCGTAGGTGTTGCGGGCGGTGCTCCATTCGTCGCGGTAGTCGAGCACAATTGCGGGTCGGCGCGCGGCGCGCAGCGCGGGGGCCAAGAGAAACTGCGAGAAGGGCGGCGCCGAGATCAGAACGCAGTCGGGTTTGTGCTGGAGGAGCTCTTGCGTGAGCGCGTAGCTCGCTGCTGGGAGCCACAGAATCTGAGGATCTGGCACCAGCAACCGGCGAGCAAAACCGGTGACGCTGCCGCGCAAGCGCGCAACTGGGCGGGCCGAGGCGCCGGCTTCCGCCTTCCAGCTCACCTGCTTGGTCGCGTACCCGGGCTCCAGCGTGCGTGCCAAGCGGATGCGCGTGCCGCTCGGGATGTCGGCCATCAGTGTCTCGTCGCGCAGCGGCACCGAGGGATTCGAAACGCTCAGCACCGATGGCGTGACACCAAACTCGGGCAAGTACTTCACCAGCTTGGCGGTGCGCTGAACACCGGCGCCGCCGACAGGGGGAAATGCGTAAGAGACGAGTAAAGCGCTGAGGGCTCGCACGGTTCCGCATAGTACAGGAACGGGGGCCGTGGGCGCCAACGCTGGCCGCGTGGCCAAATCTGCCCGGCGGCTCCGCGCGTGGGAGATCCGTTTCGAATCGCGCTTTGGGCGCCGCGCTCCGAGCGTCGCGCTCGGAGCGTCGATAGCGAACCAAGCTCGGATCCTCTATACAGTCGAACGACGATGACCCTTACTGTTGCTCTCGTTGGATGCGGCAAGATCGCCGACGGGCATGTCGATGAGATTCAGAAGCTGCCCGCGCTGGCTCGCGTGGTGGCCGTCTGCGACGCGGAGAAGTTGATGGCCGAGCAGCTCGCCAGCCGCTTCCGCATCCCCGCCCACTACGACAACTTTGAGGAAATGCTCGCGCGCACCAAGCCGGATGTCGTGCATATCGCGACTCCGCCCGATTCGCATTTGCGACTCGCCAAGCTGGCCGTCGACGCAGGTTGTCACCTGTACGTGGAAAAGCCGCTGGCACCGAACTACGCAGACGCCGTCGAGTTGATGCGTTACGCAGAGGCGCATTCGCGCAAGGTAGCCGTCAACTACACGTACTGGTTCGATCCCCCGGCCCAAGCCATGCGCGAGATGATCGGCGAGGGCGTGCTGGGTGACCCGGTGCACGTCGAAAGCGCCTACGGCTACAACCTGTCAGGCGCGTTCGGCAGCGCGCTGCTCGCGGACGAGAACCACTGGGTACACCGGCTACCGGGTAAGCTCTTCCACAACAACATCGACCACATGATCAGCAAGGTCGTGGAGTTCCTTCCCGATCAGGAACCAGAGGTAGTCGCTCGCGCGCTGGTGAGACGCGACGCCCGCTTCGGCGATTCGCGTGACGAGATGGAGGACGAGCTCAGGCTGATGTTGCTCGGGGAGCGCGTGACGAGCACTTGTCTTTTCTCGTCCCACGCGCGGCCTGTCGCCCACTATTGCCGAGTCTTCGGCACCAAGAACACCATGACGGTGGACTATGTCGCGCGCACGGTCACGTTGGATGGCTCGCAGCACTTGCCGAGCGCGATTGGCCGTATCTTACCCGCGTTTGGTAGCGCCTTGCAGTTCTCCAAAGCGGGGTTCCAGAATGTGGTGCGCTTTGCGCGCAGTGATTTTCACTTCTTCGCTGGCCTCAGCGAACTCATCCGGCGCTTCTACGGCAGCGTGCTCGACAACGGGCCGCCACCCATCCCTTATCGGGACTTGCTGAGGATTTCCTGGCTGCTCGAGCGAACCTGGGAAAACCTCGGCGAGCAGCGCGCAAAGCGGCGCGCCGCCGCATCGCAACTTGGGGGCGGAGCATGACGACGCTAATTACGGGCGCGAACGGGTTTCTCGGGTCGGCCCTGGTCAAACGACTGATCGTGGCCGGCGAGCCTCGGCCGATTTGTCTGGTGCGCTCAGGCAGCAAACTCGACAAACTGGAGGCCGTGCGGCGTGAGCTCGGCGATGAGAGCTTTCAGGTTCGCACCGGCAGCCTTGCCAGCGTGCGCGAGGCGTCGCAGGCGATTGAGGGCGCCACCACCATCTATCACCTCG
>JAEUAF010000485.1 GCA_019695485.1 Sorangium sp. | reverse complement strand
ACCGCGATTCAGCGAAAGATCCAGGTTCTGAGCTAGCCGCAAGTGTGCGTAGGCTTCGAGCGCCTTTTCGGGGTGAGCGATCTGAAAGCCGTTGATTGAGTCGAGCCGGTCCCCATTTTGGAGGCCGAGCAGCGCAAGCAGGCTATCCGGGGCGATGTTGAACAGCCTGAGTCCCACGGCGACGCCGTCCCGCTGCTCTGGAACGACACGCAGTGTGCGCATTAGGTCGCTTGGGTTCTCGAGAACACGATCGACGAATTTGCGATCAATCGCGTACTCCGTGGCGCAAACTTTCCTGATCTTCGCCACGAGTTCGGGCGGAAGGCGATCCGGTGTCGCCTTCGATGCCGGGGCAGCGTGGGCTTCCGCTTGCGCCGCGGGATCGCGAAACAACACGACCTGGCAGAGCCCGCCCCCGTCGGCGAGCCACACGGCAGGTGACTGCTCGCGCGGATTGAAGCCGATGAAAATCAGCTGCTTGCCTGCGACCACATCTCCCACTCGGCGCATGTGCGCGCGTCCCTCACCGGTGGCTTGAAGAGAGGCGGCCGACCAAGCGCGGTCTCGCGACTCGGTCGCAATCAGCAGGTGGATTCCGTCGCAGCTCGTGGCAACCAGTGGATCGCTGTGGTCGGTGGGCCTGGCGCTCGGGGTGGGTGCAACTTCGCTGTTCGGCAGCAACGACCCCGTGCGTGAGTCAAACGGGTTTCTGGCCACGATCGCAGCCGCATCGACCGTGCGCCGAGTGCGCAGCACGGCGTATGCGTTTGGGTTCGTGGTGCTCGAGTTTGGCCCGGACGGACGGTTGCGGAAAGCGACCGCCAAGAGGTTCGTCGCGAATGTCGCATGAAAGTACGCGATGAGCGCGATGAGTGCGAGCACGACGACTCGCACGGAGTTCCTGAGCAATCTGGCCATCTGCACGAACGCTTTCCGGCGGTCGATTGCCGCCTGGGATCCCATAGCGAGCGCCGTGCCAACGCGGTGCGTGCCGACTCTAGAGCGTCGCGCCGCACGCTGACCCGGGTGCCGACGGACAATCGCGAAGCAATTGTTGACGTCAAGTCACGTGCGGGGCACTGGCCACGACATCTTGTCAGCGCGACTTCAGGTTCTCGAGCGTTGCGCGGAGGGCGGCGCGGGTATACGGCTTTTGCAGAAATCCTGCGGTGTCGAGTGCGCCTTCGGCCCCCAGCGGATAACCTGACACGAAGAGCACACGGACGTTTGGCAAAATGCCGCGAATGTCGCGCGCCACTTCGGGGCCGCTGTGTCGAGGCATTGCCACGTCGCAAAGCAAGATATCGATGGCTGAGGCGTGCGTGCGGGCGAGCTCGATCGCTTGCTCGGCGCCATTCGCGGACAGGACTGCGTAGCCCAAGCTCTTCAACAGGCGAACCGTGGTGTTGCGGACGGCGTCCTCGTCGTCTACGACGAGCACGCAACTTCCCGCGCTGACTGTCTGCTCGCGCACGCGCGCGGGCGCCGCCGAGGTGGTGGCTACGACGCGCGGCAAAAACACACGGAAGCGTGCGCCCCGCCCGGGTTCGCTGTCGACTTGGATATCGCCGTCGTGTTGACGAACGATGCCGTAGCTGCTGGCGAGTCCGAGTCCGGTGCCGCTCGGTTTGGTCGTGAAGAACGGATCGAACACGTGTCCGATGGTTTCGGCGTCCATGCCGGTGCCCGAATCTTCGACCTCGAGCACGACATGTTCTTGCAAGCCATCGGGCGCTGATCGCTCGCTCGAGACGCGTACATGCAAGGGCCCGCCATTCGGCATCGCATCGCGCGCGTTCGCTACCAAGTTGACCAGCAGCTGCTCGAGCTGGGCTCGATCCGCGCGCACGCAGAAGCCGGATGCGCCGTCGATCACGAGCTCGATCGCCGGGCCTACCAGTCTCTTGAGTAGTCGCTCGACCTTGGTGATGAGTTCTCCCACGTCCACGATCTCGAGCACGAAGGGCTGCTTTCTGGCGAATGCCAGCAGTTGAGCGGTGAGCTCGCGGGCACGCTCGGCGCTATGCTTGACGGCAGCAAGGTCCTCGTGCGCCTCCGGCGGACACATCTCCTCCAGGAATTCCAGCGATCCGAACATCGCCGTCAGCAGGTTGTTGAAATCGTGCGAGAGGCCGCCCGCGAGCCGGCCGATGCTCTCGAGCCGATGCGCACGCCGCAGCTCTTCCTCGAGCCTGCGCCGCTCGGTGACGTCCATCAGCGTACCGGCCAGGCGCAGGCGTTCGCCCTCCTTCTCGACGCGGCCGTACACGCGCGCCCAGCGCGTCAGGCCATCCTCACCGATCAGTCGAAACTCGCTTTCGAAGGTCTCGCCCGCTTGCCGCTGTGAGAGCGTCGCCGCCAGCGCGCGTTGTGCTTCGATGTCGTCGGGATGCATCCGCCGCAAGAAGCCCTCGAAGCCGGGCTCTATCGCGGAGAGTTGGAAGTGTTGGAAGAGCTGGGGCGACCAGCTGCCGACGTCCGTCGACGGCTCCCACTCCCAAGAACCCATGTGGGCCGCGTCGAGCGCCAATTGTAGCCGCGCGGCGCTCTCGCGTTCGGCTCGCTCGGCCGTGATGCGCTGCGTCTCGTCGGTGTACAGCGTCACCGAGCCACCCACGCCACCGGCGCGAGTCCGAATCGGCTCGACCGATACGCGAATGAAGCGTTTGGAGCCGTCGGCACGCTGCAGCGTAAAAAGCGCGTTGGCTACCGGAACGCCGCTGCGGATGACCTCGAGGCTCGGCAGCTTCTCGGGCGCGACGGGTGCGCCGTGCCCATCGTGCACGCTGAGGCCGGGGGCGAGGATATGCGCTTTTCCGAGCAAGTCGGCTTGGCTCTGTTGGCCAAAGAGTTCGACGGCAATCTCGTTGCACGCGAGCACGCAGCCGTCTGCACCGCGCACGAGGACAGCGTCGGGCAGTGAGGCGACCAGGCTACGATAGCGCTCTGCGCTTTCGGCCAGAGCCGCTTCGGCGTTAGTGTGCTCGTCGAGATCGTGCGCGTAAATCACGAGCCACTCGGACTCTAGGAACACGAACACCAACCGGTGCAGTTGGTTTGCTTCGATGCGGTCGTGACGCCGAACGGCAATCTCGCGGATTACCGTGGTGCGCTCGCGCATGCAGCGTTTAGCGTCGTCGATGATCTGGGGTTGATCCCGGTAGAGGAGCGACACCGGGCGGCCCAGCATCGTGACCAGATTCGGACTCTGCAACCTGGCCGCGGCGTTGACCGCCTCGAGCACGAAGTCGTCGGCGATGGCGCGCAGCAAATACGCTGTCACCGGGGAGTGCTCGAGTGCGCGCGTGAGTGCGGCGAGGCTCACGGAAGGCGGCGAGGGCTCATCGTCCAAGCCAAACTCCCGTCTCGATCGAAGCGATTCGCGCGCGCATGTCCCTCTCGGCGTCGGGGTGGCCCGCGGCACGGGCCCCTCGCTTCAAAAGCTATCATGACCTGCGAGTAGGCTTGCTCGGTCTTGAGGAAGTTTGCGGGTTTTTGTCCAGATCGGGGCCGGCGAGCAGCTAACGGCTCGGGCTGGATGTGGGATGGCAGGGCTCGCCGGGAGCCTAGAGCTTGGGGAGGCCGCAGCCGCCGCTCAGCTGCCACGTTGCGGCGGGCTGAGCGCGCGTCGGAGCGATCACCACGCTGAGCCGCAGTTGAACTTTATCGCGTGTGCCTGGCTTCGCGCTCTGCTTCGCGCTCGCGCCACTCATGAAGCGCGTGACCTGGTCGAGGTAGCTCGACGGGCCGAGGTGACTCCGCAATTGCTCACAACTTCGTTCACCGCTTGCTTCGAGCTTCACGCTGGGGGAGGCGCCCCATTCGACGCGCCCTTCCCCTTGCAGCGTGAACAGCAGGCCCGAGACCTGCACGTTTCGTAGCTCCCAGTCGCTGCCATCGGGCGACGCTTCGATGTTCGCGCCCACCGACAGCGTCTTCCCGAGTAGCGCTGGCGCGTCCGGCCACGCGGGCGTCTCCCAGTCGTCGATCACGAGCTCTGCTCGGCCGCGCACGGCTTCTGCCGTTGCGTGCGGCACGACCAGCGACAGCGAGCCCAACAGGCGTGGGCTCTCCGTCTCTGCAATGAGCGGCGAATCGTAGTAGCGAAGCGCCGGTTGTGCCGGTTGGTGCGGCAGGCTGAACGCGAACAGCCCGGCGCTTGGCCCCGTCGTGTAGGTGATGGTGAGTGGCAGCAGGCCTGCGACGTTCACCGGGCGCAGCGTCAGCTGTTCGCCTTCCTGGTGAAGGTCGAACGTCACATCGGTCCAGGTCCGCGCGCCGACCCGCAGTCGCTCCGCGTGGACGCGGTAGCTCGCCGCATCCGGTCGCGACAGACTGGCTTTCTCGATCTCGACGCGTCCGAACGGACGTTGCGTGTAGGTCAGCGAGAACTTTCGACCCGTTGTCGCGAGCTCCTTCCAGTCGGCTTGCGTCGAGAGCTGTGCATAGAGCGTGCTGGGCTCGCCGGCGTGATCGAAATGAACCTCGCGCGCTTCTGTTGGCGCGCCCGCGGGCGTTGCGTCCACTTGGCGTTGGCTCGCCGCGGCAGGTGCGCCATCGCGTCCCGCGCGTGTGCCGTCCCCGCGCAGGTGCCATACGAGCAGGATGCCTGCGAATACGAGGCCGGTCAGGAGTATCCACGTGGTTCGCGCCAAGGAACTCGCGGCTACGTAGTGTGAATTTGGGCGAGCAGCAACCGGTACTCGACCGAGCTCATCACGGACGACACCCAGTGGGAACAGTGGGACAGTTGGCCTAGGGTTTCCGGCAAATCATGGCGAGCCAGGGCTGCTCCTCAGGCGGCTTGTTGCTCGGGCGCAAGAAATGGTGCTCGAGGACGAAGCCAGCTTCGAGCATCAGCCGCGTCCAGCCTTCGAGCGTGAGATAGCAGCCATAGCGGGCGTCGCTGAGCCCTTCACGATCCACGTCGAACGAGCGCGGGTTGGAGCAAAAGAGCACTCCATTGGGAATCAGCGTCGCTTTGAGCTGCGCGAGCACGCTCGGCAAGAGCGTTCGCGGGACGTGGAACAGCGAAGCATTGGCGAACACGCCGTCGAACGCGGCCGGCGGCAAGCTGAGCTCGAGAAAGCTCTGCTCCAGTACTTCACATCCCGAGTGGGCGCGCGCCATGGCCACGAAGCGAGCGCAACCGTCGAGCCCGACCGGCGCATGACCGAGCCCGCGGAGCGCTTTGAGATCTCGGCCTGGTCCGCATCCGAAATCCAGAATGCGGAGCGGAGCGGGCCTTTGTAGGGCGCCTAAGAGGGCCGCGTAGTTTTGCGTCACGTCGTGGTCCCGCGTGCCGCGCCAGAAGTCCTCGGCGTTCGCCTCATAGTGGGCCAGGGTGCTGACGGTGAGCGCTTTCACGCGCGCGCCATGGCCACGAAGCGAGCGCAACCGTCGAGCCCGACGGGCGCATGACCGAGCTCGCGGAACGCCCTGAGATCTCGGCCCGGACCGCATCCGAAATCGAGAATTCGGAGCGGTGCGGGCGCTTGCAGGGCATCCAATAGCGCCGCGTAGTTTTGCGTCACGTCGTGGTCCCGCGTGCCGCGCCAGAAGTCCTCGGCGTTCGCCTCATAGTGGGCCAGGGTGCTGGCGGTGAGCGCTTTCTCGGGCGCGTCAGTCATGGGCTGGCACGCCCAGCCAGGGCAGTTTGCACAGCGCGCGCCAGCGCGCCGGAGGTGAAGGGCTTGAGCAGCCAGCCGAGCCCGCGCAGCATGGCGGCTTCCCCGCGCTCGGTCGCCGTTAGGCCGCTCGCGATCATCGCGCGTTGGCCCGGGATCAGCGTCTGCACGTACTCGATCACGGACAGGCCGTCTTGGGGCTCATTCAGGGTCATGTCGACGATCAGCAGTTCGTAGGGGCTCACGCGCGGTGACGCCCCTGCAGCAGAAGCGTCGCGGGTGCGCACATAGTCCCGGAAAACTTCGCATGCCTCCGCGCCGCTCGCCAGCGTGTCGACTTCATACCCCAGCTGAACGAGCACGCGGCGCGCTGTGCGAAGCTGCATCGGCTCGTCGTCCACGATCAGAATTTTCGCGCGCCCCGCGGGAGCCTGTGATGTCGTGGCCTTGGGCAGAGGAGCCGCCGCCATCCGCGGGAAGTAGAGCGAGAAGGTCGTGCCGTGGCCTGGGTCGCTCGTGACATCCACGTAACCCGCGTGCTCCTTCACGACGCCATGAACGATGGCTAGCCCGAGTCCGCTGCCGGAGCTGTCCTTGGCGCGCTTCTTGGTGAAGAATGGTTCGAACACTCGTGCTAAGTCTGCGGCAGCAATGCCCTGACCCGTGTCCGAGACGCTGACCACGGCGTATTGACCCGGCTGCACCGTTTCGTAACCCGGGAGCGCTTCTGTCACGTCGACCGCGCGCGTTCCGACGATCACCCTCCCGGAGCCGTCGATGGCCTCGACCGCGTTTCGTACCAGGTTGGCGATTGCGCGTACCAAATGGGCCTCGGAGGCTCGGACTACCAGCGCGTCCCGGCACAGGTCGAAAGTAACGCTGATCCGCTTGAGCGCATCCGACATGAAGCGGAGTGGCTCGACGGTCAGACAGTGCGCGGCCAAGGTGTTCAGATCCAGAAGTTCCTTCCCCATGCGCCCCTGGCGGCCGAGCGTGAGCAGGTCCTTGATTGTCTCGGCGGCTCGCAGCGACGCCCCCTTGATGGTCTCGACGTCCACCCGTAATTCCGTGAGCGCCGGCGAGAGCTCTGGTGCGAAGTCGCCGAGCTCTTTCAAGATCACGTCCGGCAAGGCGACCATCGGCCCGAGCACGTTGTTCAGATCGTGCGCCACGCCACCGGCCAGCACGCTCAAGGCCTGCATGCGATCAGCCGTGGCTTGCCGCTCTTGGATACTGCGTTCGTGCAGCATCGTCTTTTCGAGCAGCTCGCGCTGCACTTTGATGCTGCCGAGCGCGACGTTGACTTGATCTTGAAAGACCTGAAAAGGCCCAGAGCGCCCGGCATACCCGAACACGGCCACGCCCCAGCGCTGCTCCTCGCAGAGCAATGGAAAGACCAGGCGGCAGTAGCGCTCCTCCTGCGGGTAAATCCCGGGAGGGACCAGGCGATGCGCTGCGAAGTTCCCTGGCGGGGGTTCGCATGGCCGCCCCTCGACCAAACAAATCAACGGCTCGAGCTCGAGCCCGGACTCATCCGCATAGCGCGACAGGAACGCCGTCGAAATGCCGCTCCTCGGCATCGTCTTGAGGAGCGCCTCTTTGAGCGATGGCAGATCGACCGCGCGCCAAATATGTCGGTTGGCTTCGAGCATGCGCACGTAGTCGTTGTCGAGATTGACTCGATGCTCCACACGCGCACGACGACCGTGCAGTGCGACCAGGTCCCGAGCCTGGTGCCAGATGTCCTCGAGTTCTGGGATGGAGTACTCAGCGAACTCTTCACGTAACGTCGCGATCGCCGTCTCGATCGCTTGGCAGGTCTCATCCAAGTCGTTGGCCTTGGCGAACGACGCGTCGATCGCTCGCAGGAACGGCTCCGGACGACCTTCCAATGCGGCTTCGAACGCGGTGAGAAGCTCGGCTGCGAGCAGCGCGCTCTCCTTGCTGCCCAAACGCATCGCGTTCGCCAACTTGTCGGTGAGGTCAGCGACGTGCGTGCGCAGATGCGCGGCCGCGCCGGGGGCGGCTTCGCTCAGGGCTTGAGAGCGGTGCGTCCGGGTCTTCTCCCCACAGCCGCACGAGTTTCGCACGACAAAGGTCGCGGGTAGTTCGACGCACTCGGGGACGGCGCGCCCTTCGATCTGTTCCAGGACGATGCGGATGGCTTCATTCGCCAAGGCTTGGAACGGCTGCGCGACGGTCGTCAATGGCGGGTTGTCGAGGCGCGCCATCGTCACGTCGTCGAAACCCGTGACGGCTATATCGCGTGGGACTCGATAGCCACGCTTGCGCAGCGCTTGGATTGCGCCGAAGGCCATGCCGTCGTTTGCGCACACCACCGCGTCGATACTCGTGCGTGAGAGAATCCTCTCGGTGGCGGATTGACCCTCTCCGTGAAGGAAATTACCCGTCTCGACGAGCGCCTCGTCGAACGCTATCCCGTGGCGTTCGAGCACCGTGCGGTACGCCGTAAATCGCGCCTCGGCTTCGGGGTTGCCCCGCGTGCCGGCGACGAACGCCGGCCGACGATGGCCATGCGTGACCACCACGTGCTCGACGAGCGCCTCCATGCCTTCTCGGTTGTCGACGACCACGCTCGGTGTGCCGGGGATCCGGACTCCGAGACTGCAAAGAGGTAGCGCGCCGTGATACTGGATCAGCTGCTCGACGCCGTCGGCTCCGAAGATTGAGGCGAGACAACTCGACAGGAACACCAGCCCATCGACGTAGTGTCGGTCCATGAGATGGAACACGTTCTTCTCTTCGAGTGACCAGCGCCGAGGGTCACCGAGCGCGCCCGCGTAGACCAACAACAGGTTGAGATCGAGTTCACTACATTTCGATTCGAACGCGTTCCGAAACTCGGCGTCGTAAGCGCCAGAGAACAGCGTCATGTAGTCCATCAAGACGCCGATGGTTTTGCGGCCAGAATTCTTCACGCGCACCTCGCGGGTAACGGCCAAAGTGGGCAAAAGTTGCCAGTGTCGGCCGTGCCGTAAAACTGGACAGCGCCCGTTGCGCTCGGGCTCCAACCCGACGGCCGGCTTTGTCGGCGCAGTTCCGCGAAAGTCCTTTGCTTTCGGCGCCCGTCATCCGCCGCAATCTCAACAGCCGCAGTCCCAAAAGGCGGTCCAAAATAGCAGCTCGCGCTCGTACTTTCTGCCGCGTGGACGCAGCACCGAAAACTCGTCATTGGCGGCCTCCGGCCCCGTCAGAAACTCGAAGTCCCCGTCTCCATCCAAGTCGACGGCGCCGCGTACCTGGAGTAGCTCGCCAGTGTCCAGCACGTCACGTAGGTTCAAGTGCGGTTGCGGAGTGTCGCCAGTGGCGGTCCAGATGGCAGACAAGCTCCCAGAGAAGCCGGCGCAGCCGGCCCCGCCCCGCGCGGAGACGATCACGAAGCGCGCATCGGCCGCTCGCAGTTCGACGACCCTGAGCTCCCCATCGATCGCCTCCCAGGCATGTTGCTGGTCAGCGCTTTCGCGTGCGAATTGCTGTTGCAACTCGTGGTAGCGCGGCAGTGCCTTGAACGCGCGCACGGCCGCGGCTTCGATCGGCGCCGAAGCCGTGGTGGCGGAGACCCAGGGCAACGCGCGTTCGGTCGCGAAGTCTCCGTGGCACGGCTGATCGAGCACGCCGACCACGAAGCGCTCGTCGTCTCGAGCGATGTCCCAGATTTGCTGGGCGATGGCGCGCGGCAGGGCTTTGGGCGCGCCGTCCTCACCGTCCCAAGCCTGGCGCATTCCGAAGTGGGGCTCGGCTTTGATGCGCAATTCGAGGCGCGCGATACGGGCCGTGCACACAGCGCCATTGGTCGCGTTGTAGACCGCCACTTCGCGCCCTATCCAGGCGCGCGCGGCCGGTGAGAGTGACTGAAGCTTTGGCTTTGCGCTGACCTCGAAGGCCCCGCTCGGGCCGCGCAGTAACAGTCGTGGCTCACCATCCACCTGGTCGGCGCTCGCTCCGCGTTCGACGACGGGTCCATCGCGATGGAAACCCATCACGCTGGTCGTCGTCTTCGCTTCCGGATCGACGCGCGACTCGAGCATCTCCTCGCGACTGATGACGGTGCCGGCACGTTCCGACGTCAGCAGGAGCTGCTTTCGGCCGATATCGCGAAAGCCCTTGGCCCTGAATTCCTGAGTGAATACCGCGCGAGTAAAGCCAGGCACGCTCGACAGGGTCAGGTCCGAAACGTGCACACTGACTCCGCTCCGTAACATCGGCTTACGGTCGCGGAGCCAGCCCACCCTATCAAATCGCGCCGTGTAGCCGCCGATGCGCTTGAGCCCAGAAAAGCGCTCCGCGTAGAGCTGCTCGTACGCTGCGAAATCCGCACTATTCTGCGCGGCCTCCCAGCGCGCGACGAATTCCCGCGCAGCGGTCTCGCTGAGGGTTGTCGGAGCGGCGGGTTCTACAGCGGACGTCGGGTGACCCGATGCCGCGTTCTCGGCTGCGCGCGTGGGCGGCGCAGGGGCGTTGGCGCTGCTGCTCGCCCGGAGCCGAGTGCGCTCCGCCGCCACAGGTCCTCGATTGCAGGCTTGGGCACTGCATGCGAAGAGAATCATGAGCACACGGCAGAGGTCAGGGAAGTCGCTTTGCCTCGGCACGGGTTGAAAGGATACACCGACCCGCGGCGCGGCATGCTCAGAATGACCCCACCCGTTGTCGCCGGTTCTTGCAGAAGCCTGAAATCGCTAGCCGGAACCTACCCGTGCTGCGTTTGCGCGCTAGTCTCGAGCCCATGTTGGTGCGCTCGCTGCCGCTCAGCCTTTCAATCCTCTGCTTCGCCTCAGGCGCATTCGCGGGCCATGGCGGTGGAGGCCATGG
>JAEUAF010000465.1 GCA_019695485.1 Sorangium sp. | reverse complement strand
TTGTGCGCCGGCACGGGGTCTGCCTCGACCAACGTCAACGTCTCGAATTCGCTGCCGCCGAAGCGTAGGTCGTCGCTCGAGAGCTTCTCGACATAGCGCCCCAATGCTGGCACGCCGATTCGATAATCTTCGCGCGGCACGGGCGTGAAATTCAAGATCACGATGGCGATGTCCGAGCCGTCCCGCCTGAGGAAGCTCAGCACGGTGTTGTCCTTGTCCGTGCAGTCGATCCACTCGAAGCTGTCCGGGCTCGGATCGGAGCGCCAGAAGGCGGGCGTGGCTCGGTAGAGTCGTCCAAGCTCGGCCAGGAAGTCTTGCAGCCCCTTGCGCTGCGGATGCTCGGCGATGTGCCAGTCGATCGACACGTCGCAGTTCCACTCGTTGTGCTGAGCGAACTCGGCACCCATGAACATGAGCTGCTTGCCGGGCCGCGCGTACTGGTAAACCAACAACAACCGCAGGTTCGCGAGCTTCTGCCAGAAGTCGCCCGGCATCTTCTCGACCAGCGCGCCTTTGCCGTGCACGACCTCGTCGTGGGAAATCGAGTTGATGAAGCACTCGGTGTGCTCGTAGAGCATCGCGAACGTCAGTTGATCGACGTGGAACTTGCGATGCACGGGCTCCTTCGAGAAGAAGGCCAGCGTGTCGTGCATCCAGCCCATGTTCCACTTGAAGGTGAAGCCGAGCCCGCCCTCGGACGCCGGGCGGGTGATGCCGCCCCAGGCGGTCGACTCCTCGGCAATCGTGAATACGCCTGGCAGCTCTTCTTTGATGACCGTGTTGAAGGTCCGCAAAAACTCGATGGCTTCCAGGTTTTCGCGGCCGCCGTAGGGGTTCGGAACCCACTCCCCGTCTTTGCGGCTGTAGTCGAGGTACAGCATCGAGGCGACGGCATCGACACGCAGCCCGTCGAGATGAAACTCCTTCAGCCAGTAGACCGCGTTCGCCACCAGAAAATTGCGAATTTCGCGGCGCCCGTAGTTGAAGATCAGCGTTCCCCAGTCAGGGTGTTCGCCCCGCCGAGAATCGTCGTGCTCGTACAGGGCGGTGCCGTCGAAGCGGCGCAGCGAGAAATCGTCCTTCGGAAAGTGGGCGGGCACCCAGTCGATGATCACGCCTAGCCCGTGCTGGTGACAGTAATCGACGAAATATCGGAAGTCGTCCGGCGTGCCGTAGCGCGAAGTGGGCGCGAAGTAGCCGGTGACTTGGTAGCCCCACGACGGATAGAACGCGTGCTCGGCGACCGGCATCAGCTCCACGTGCGTGAAGCCCAGGCGCTGCACGTGAGCCACCAAACGCGGCGCGAGCTCGCGATAAGTCAGCCAGCGATTGCCGTCCTCGGGTACGCGGGCCCAAGAGCCCACGTGCATTTCATAGATGGAGACCGGCTCGCGTCGAATGTCACGCCCCGCGCGCGCTTGAATCCAGGGCTCGTCGCCCCAAACGTAGTGCGACTCGTTCACCCGCGACGCCGTCGCGGGAGGCAGCTCCATCTCGCGCGCCATCGGGTCGGTTTTGAGGCGCAGAGCGCCGTCCTGGGTCTTGATTTCGAACTTGTAGAGCTCGCCCGCCGTCACACCCGGCACGAAGATCTCCCACACGCCCGAGCTCCCGAGGCTGCGCATCGGGAACAGTCGACCGTCCCAGCGATTGAACGCGCCTACGACACTCACGCGCCGCGCACTTGGCGCCCACACGGCGAAGGCGGTACCGCTCGTCCCCTCCGCGCTGCAGACGCGAGCACCCAACACTTCCCACAGGCGGCGGTGGGTGCCTTCACCAATCAGGTGTTGGTCGATGTCCCCCAAAGTCGGCAGAAAGCGGTAGGGGTCATCGCGCTCCCAGTCGGCGCCGTCGGCGAAGTGGAAACGCAGCCGATAGTCGAGCGGCACCCGCGCGCCCGGCAGAAACGCTGCAAAGGCTCCATCTCCGAGCGAAGTCATGGGCCGAGCGTCACCCTGGACGATGAGCGTGCAGCCCGTCGCGTCGGGGTGAAACGATCGCACCACCACCCCGTCGGCCGACCCAAGGTGCGCTGGATGCGCCCCAAGGACCGTGTGAGGATCGTGCAGCTTGTCCCGCTTGAGCGTTTCGAGCTTCTCTAGATCCCCCGTCAGGACCGGGTCGACGTTCGGCACAGCCATCAACTTTTTCCGTCTCGCTCGCTAGCGGCCCGGGTCAGGCCGAGGCGTAGCAAAGCAGCACCAGGGAGTGGGGTGCAACGCTTATTCCCGAACCCTTGGGGATTCGGCGCGTGGGCTGGGCGGTATTCACGACCTCCTGCCACTGGCCGGCCTCCGGCAGCGCCGGGAAGCTGAAGCTTCGGGCGCGATTGCTCGCGTTCAACAGCAAAAGCAAGGTCTGGCCCCGGTTCGGGCGGCCGCGCTCGTCGACGTCGTCCGACGCCTCGCCGTGAATCAGCATGCCGAGCGTGTGATTCTTGGGATTGCCCCAGTCCTCGATGGTCATCTCGCCGCCTTCCGGGCGGATCCACGACACGTCCTTGACCCCGTAGGTGCTGACCGGGTCTCCGTCGAAGAACCTGCGCCGCCGAAAGACCGGGTTGTTGTTGGTGATTCGGAAGACTTCGCGCGCGAACTGCAGGAGCTCCTCGCTGCGCGCGTCCTTGTCCCACTGTAACCAGGCGAGATCGTTGTCCTGGCAGTAGGCGTTGTTGTTGCCCTTCTGCGTGCGACCAAACTCGTCGCCGTGCGAGATCATGGGTACGCCTTGCGAGAAGGCGAGCGTCGCCAAGAAGTTCTTCTGCATGCGGTCGCGCAAACGCTGCACCTGTTGGGCGCGCGTCTCGCCCTCGACACCCCAGTTGCGGCTGTTGTTGTCGTTGGTGCCGTCGCGGTTGTCCTCGCCGTTCAGGTCGTTCTTCTTGTGCTCGTAGGTGACGAGGTCGTGCAACGTGAAGCCGTCGTGGCACGTGACGAAGTTGATGCTGGCGAAGGGTCCGCGATCTCCGCCCTGAAAGAGGTCGCTCGAGCCTGAAAGGCGCGACGCAAGCTCCGGAACCTGGCCGTCGTCGGCGCGCCAAAAGCGCCGCGCGCAATCACGATAACGGCCGTTCCACTCTGCCCAACCAGGCGGAAAGGCGCCCACGCGATAGCCGCCCGGACCGAGATCCCAGGGTTCCGCGATCAACTTCACGCGCGACAGCACTGGGTCTTGGTGCACCGTCGCAAAGAAGTGCGAGTAGAGGTCGAACTCATACGGATCGCGCGCCAGCGTGACTGCCAGATCGAAGCGGAAGCCATCGACGTGCATCTCCTGGACCCAGTAGCGCAGACTGTCGAGCACGAGCTGCAGCGCACGCGGGTGCGACACATTGAAGCTGTTGCCGCAGCCCGTGTAGTCGATCATGTGTCGCGGGTTGTGCGGGTCTAGCTTGTAGTAGGCCGCGTGATCGATGCCTCGGAAGCAGAGCGTCGGCCCGAGCTCGCTGCCCTCGCCGCTGTGGTTGTAGACCACGTCGAGGATCACCTCGATGCCGGCGCGGTGCAGCGTCTTCACCATCGTCTTGAACTCGTTCACCTGCTGGCCGCGGCTTTGGGTCGCGTAGCGCGGATCCGGCGCAAAAAAGCCGATCGTGTTGTAGCCCCAGTAATTGGTGAGCTTCAGATCGGTGAGCCGGCGCTCGTCGACTTGATGCTGCACGGGGAGAAGCTCGACCGCGGTCACCGACAGCGATTTCAAGTGATCGATCACCGCCTCCGACGCGAGCCCCAGATACGTTCCGCGCAGGTGCCCCGGAACCTCCGGGTGCCGCATGGTCATGCCCTTCACGTGGCACTCGTAGATCAGCGTGCGGCTCCAGGGAATTTGTGGCGGGCGATCGTCGCCCCAGCTGAACGCCGTTTCCACGACGACGCTCTTCGGCACGAACGGGGCGCTGTCCGTGTCGTTGAAGGAGAGGTCGAGCGCGGGATTGTTCAGCTTGTAGCCGAACGTTTCGTCGACACAGTTGAAGTCACCGGCGATCGCCTTCGCGTAGGGATCGAGCAACAGCTTCATGGGGTTGAAGCGGTGCCCTTGCTCGGGCGCGTAGGGCCCGTAGACGCGGTAGCCGTAGAGCTGCCCGGGGCGCACGTCGGGCAAGTAGACGTGCCAGACGCGGTTCGTGCGTTCGCGCAGCTGAATGCGGAACGACTCCTTGGGCGCATCGACGTTGTCGAACAGGCAGAGTTCGATTGCTACGGCGTTCTGCGAAAAAATGGCGAAATTGACGCCCTCGCCGTCCCAGGTGGCTCCGAGGGGGTGCGGTTTTCCGGGGCGTGAGCGCATGATCTTCGGCCGTTCCCTTTCTCGAGCTAACCAACGCGCGGCGAGACGCGGAAGACGTGGGCGACTCGTTCCAGCGGATCGAGTCGCACGTAGTTCTTTACGCCTCGCCACACGTAGCGGGCGCCCGTCAGCAAGTCCGTCACCTCGAAGGGCTCGTGCTCGGAAAGGCCAAGCTCGCGCAGCGGCACGCTGATCAGGGTCTCGTGAGCCTGGAACGGGTCGAGATTCACGCAGATCAAGAGCTCGTTTCCTGGCGCTGACTTCCGATAGGCGAGAATGCCCTCGTAGTCGGACGCACAGAAGCTCAGGTTTCCGAGCTGATGTAGCGCTGGGTTCTCGCGCCGGATGCGGTTGATGCGCGCGATGTCCTGCTTGATGTTGCCGGGGCCGTTGTAGTCACGCCACTTGAGCTCGTACTTCTCCGAGTCGAGGTACTCCTCACTGCCGTGACGCACCGGCGTGTGCTCGCAGAGCTCGAATCCGCTATAAATCCCGTAAACGGGGGACAGCGTGGCGGCCAGCATGAGGCGGATTCGAAACGCGGGGCGACCGCCGGTTTGCAGGTACTCGTGCAGAATGTCGGGCGTGTTCGCGAAGAAGTTCGGGCGGTAGCACTCGAGCATTTCCGGGCTCGTCAGCTCGGCCATGTAGTCCTTGAGCTCCCAGGACGAGTTCTTCCACGTGAAGTAGGTGTAGCTCTGGTTGAAGCCGAGCTTCGCCAACGCCTTCATTCGATTCGGTCGAGTGAACGATTCGGACAGGAAGATGACGTCCGGGTATTTGTCCGAGACGGCCCTCAACACCCACTCCCAAAACGCCAACGGCTTGGTGTGTGGGTTGTCGACGCGAAAGATCTTCACGCCGCGCTCGATCCAGAAGAAGAGCACGTCACGACAGGCGTTCCAAAGCCCTGCACGATCCTCGCACCAGAAGTTGATCGGGTAGATGTCCTCGTACTTCTTCGGTGGGTTTTCGGCGTAGCGAATGCTGCCGTCGAGCCGCACGAAGAACCACTCTGGATGCTCGCGGCACCAGGGATGGTCCGGCGAACACTGCAAGGCGAAATCGAGCGCGATCTCGATGCCGAATTCGCGCGCGCCGTGCACGAGCTCCTCGAACTCCGCGAGCGTGCCGAGCTCGGGGTGCACGGCTGTGTGTCCGCCCTCGTGCGAGCCGATCGCCCAGGGGCTGCCGACGTCACCGGGCTCGGCGCTGCGCGAGTTGTTGCGCCCCTTGCGGTGCGAAAGTCCGATCGGATGGATCGG
>JAEUAF010000439.1 GCA_019695485.1 Sorangium sp. | reverse complement strand
CTGTGCGTCGCTGCTTGGGCGATAGCAGGAGGGCCCGCTGAGCAGACCTGACCGAGCCGTGGCCGGGAACTCTATTCGGCGCAAAGAGCAGTTTGATGGCCTGAAAGGGATCGAATCCCCGTTGCCCGGACATCCATCGAACAGTGTCGGCGGAGGCTGATCGGCGCGCGCACCCGGCCTCAATGCCTTTGAGTCAGCGTGCATGCCGAACCTTCGACTTGTTTGCTCAAGAATTTGAGATTCCCAATCTGAAAGCACGGCACTCAAGCTATGCTCAATTCGCAAATCGAGCGCTCGAATTCCATTTGCGAGTGGAGCCAAGCGGAGTACTGTCTGCGAAGTAACGGGATCGCCGATGGGGAAATGAAAGTGCTCCTGCTTTCGTATGAGTTCGGCTCTCATGTGGCCGGCGGCGTGGGTCAGGCGCTGAACGGTGTCGTCGAAGAGTTGCGAGGGCTGGTCGCCCTCGATGTTCTGCGTTTGCATCCGGGACCCGCCGGTATGGCAGCGGATGTGTATCGTTGCGCGGCGACAGAACCCGCGACGCGGATTGCCAGATACTTCGTGCGCACGTTGCAAGGCTGTATTGAACTGATCCAGCGCGAGCGTTACGACGTGGTGCACTTCTTGAGTTTGGGGTCCACGCAGGAACGGCTGCTCTGCTGGCTGCGGCAGGCGCTGCCCGGGGTGCGCACGATTTATAGCGTTCATAGCCTCGCCAAGCACGAAGCGGGTACGCGCCGAAACCCCGGCAGCCAGCTGAGAAGCGAGCAGCGAATGCTCGAAACGGTGACGTTGATTCATGTGCTCAACGAAAGCAGCAAGGGCTGGCTCGCGGCGTGTTATCCGGCCGTGGCCGCGGGGAAGCCGGTGCGCGTCATTCCGAACGGTATCCACGTTGGCGGTGTTCGGCGTGCCGACGTCGCGTTTCGCGCGCGGATCATGCCCAGGCTGAAGCCCAACGTCTTCACGGTGCTCTGCGTGTCACGTTGGGCGCACGGCAAAGGGCTCGAGCACTACATAGCGGCCGCCGCCCAGCTCCTGCGTGCTGGCTTCGAGATGCAATTCGTGCTGGCCGGCAGAAAGCTCATCAGTTGGGAAAAGTCCTGGTACCTTTATGTCGCTGACATCGAGCGCCGGGCGCGGGGCCTCGGTTCGCGCTGCTTGAGGCTGGGCTGGGTGACGCCCGCTCAGCGCGAAACACTGTTTGCTTTGGCTGACGTCGCGGTCGTGCCGAGTGAACTCGAGTACTTTCCGTATTCCGTGCTGGAGCCGGCGGCAGCTGGGCTTCCCTTGGTGTGTTCGAATCTGCCCTGTGTGGCCGAGTTGCTGCGGGCACCCGAGGAGTACGCGCGGTTCGAGAGCAGGGATAGCCGCGACCTCGCCAACCAATTGGCTGCCCTGCAGGCAGCCCCAGCGCGCGCCAAGCGTATGGCCGAACGAGCCAAGGCCGCGGTCAGCGCGCGTTGCGACTGGAAAGCGATCGCTCGCGACTACGCGGATATGTATGGCCAGGCATTGATGGCGCCCGGGGGCTGAAGGAGGGCTTTTGGACATCTGTCGCGTGGTCGTGGAGTTACCGAGTCCTGAGTCGGCGGCAGCCCTGTGGGGCCGCGCCTTGGGAGCGCGTTCAACCGGCTTGGCCGAGCTGACCGCGCTCGTTCGCGAACTCGGCTACTGCCCCTACGATATTGTGTTGCTCGACGTCACGGCCGAATCTTGCGCTTGGGCAGCAGAGCTACGCGGCATCATCGGTCGAAGGAGCGCGATCGTGCTGTTTCTGACTGGGGCTCTCCCAGCAGCGACGGGCAGCTCGGGGCTGTTCGAACGGACTCTCACTGCGGCCGATCTCGTGATCGCTTCGAGCTACGAGCTGTGCGTTGCCCTGCGGCAGCGCAGTGGGACGGTTGCCTATGAGTTGACAGCGCCGTTGACGCCGTGCACGGAAACGCGCGGGCTTTCTGCGGGGCTCCGCCCGCAGCTTACCATCGTCGGCCACTGCGGCTACACGTTCGAGCATTGGTTGCGCGAGATGGGGCGGCCAGCCAGCATCTGGCTCTGCCTGCGTTCTCGCGTCGTCTTCGCGGAGCACACGCTGTCCCCTGCTGCGCTCCGAGACTTGGTGAGGACGAGCGCGCTCGTCTACTTGCCGAAGGCTCGCGAAGACTTGGGAAGGCTCGCCGCGGACTGTGTGGAGGCGGGCGCAGTCCTGATCGCGGAGCGCCGCTACGACGCGGCCCGACGCTACTTCTCGGACACGACCTTCGGCGAGCGGGACCGCGCGTGGAGCCGCAAGCTCTCGCTCTGGCTCGTGGCAGATCAGCGTGCCCGAGAGCGGTTGCAGGAGGGCGCGCGGCGACGCCTGGAAAGCCACACACCCGCGGCTCAAGTCGCCCGGTTGCTTCTTCGCCTGCGCACGAAACGGCCCGAATTTGGCGCGTTCGCGAGCTCGGAACACACGCCCTCCCTGCTCCGCCGCATCGAGTATCGTTCGGGTCCGCGACACTTCGTTTATGATGAAGACGAATGCGCGGTGGTGTGTCTCGTCCGCAACGGCAAGGACCACCTGCCCTCGTTCCTCCAGCATTATCGTGAGATGGGGGTGCGACGCTTCGTTTTCCTGGACAACCTCTCCGATGACGGCACAGGCGATTGGTTGAGCACACAACCGGACGTCACCTTGTACGTTAGCGATCTCCCTCACAAGCACTACGAGTGTGAGATGCGACGGGCACTGGTGGAGCTGCACTGCCAGGGTCGTTTCTGTCTCAGCGTCGACGCCGACGAACTGTTCGATTACCCCGGTTCGAGCCAGCTGAGCTTGGGGCAGTTGCTGCGTTACTTGAAGCGTTGTGGCGCGACCGCCATGGCCGGCTACATGCTCGACATGTTCGACACGGTGAACGCGTTCCAGTCGCGTGACCACTTGGATCTGAAGCGCGCGTATCCTTACTACGACGTCAGCGGCGTGAAACGCTCCCCCTATTTCACGGAACACTCAAGCCCATATTGCGGACACAACACTCTTGGCGACGCAACCATTGAGTCTCTTTCCGGTGGCGTTCGCCGGCGCATTTTCGGTGGGCCGAGCAGCGAATACCTGCTGACGAAGCATCCGCTGATCTTCGTCGACGGCACGCTCGAACCGGTGACCCACCCGCACTACAGCGATCGTGCGGTTTTGGCTGACGCGACTTGCGTGCTTTATCACTACAAGTTCACGCCGTCGTTCCAGCGCCATGTCGAGGAGAGCTGCCGCAACGCGCGCTACACACCGTTCGCGCAACGGCAGTACGATCGTTATCGTCGAGGCATCAGGCGCGAGCGAGCGCTCCGCATCGACGCGCCGCTTGCAGAGCGTCTGAGCGGCCCTGAGCAATTGCTGGAGAGAGGCTTTCTCTGGGCCTCCGATAGGTACCGAGACCAGTTGCGAAGCGCGACCGCGGCTAGTGCTCCGGCGATCACGAGCGACGGTGTTGCCCCGAGCCGTCGCGCTTCGCTGCTCGAACCTGCGGGGCGCGGTATATGGTCATGATTGCAGTGGCCGGCGCGCTGTGCCTGTTCGGCATCGTGGCCCTGGGCGTGCTCGCCACGGGCGCGATCTATATGCTCGACGGGCTGTTGCGCCAGGGGCGCTACGCTGCGTTCAGCCTCGCTCTCGCTCTGTGCTGCGCCGCCTTCAGTTCAGCGGGCGTCTGGGTGGTATCGGTGCTGTCGGGCTTGTTGTTGGTCGGTCAATCCGCCTTCTATTGCTATTTTGCTCTGAGTACGCTGCTGCGCTCGAGGCGCGACGCGCCCGCTCTGCTCGGTGCCGCACCGCTGGTCACGCTCCTCGTAGCAGCGAAAGACGAAAGCGCAGTCATCGAAGGCTCGCTGCGAACCTGGGCCGAGCTCGATTACCCTCGCGGACGACTCGAGCTCGTCATCGTGGACGACGGTTCGACGGACGACACGGCAGCTCGAGTGAGCTCGCTGGCTCCGAGCCTGACCCACGACCTTCGCGTGCTTCGCCACGCCGCGTCTGGCGGCAAGGCTCGGCGCTTGAATGAAGTCGTGCGCGAGCTCGACAGCGAGTTCGTCTTGATTCTCGACGCCGACCATTGGGTCGAGCCCGACTTGATACGGCGCATGCTTGCCCGCTTCACGCGCGCTCCAGACGTCGCGTGCGTTCAAGTGGCGAGCCGGCCGCGCAATGCTCCGCAGAACTTTCTCACGAAGATGCAGGCGATCGAGTACACCTTTCGCTGCCACGGCATCTATCCCGGAAAGCCGATTGGTCTGTTTTTGGGGAGCGGCGGCATGTTTCGGCGCTCCGCGTTCACGGCCGTCAACGGTTTCTGCGAGGACATGCTGACCGAGGACGCAGAGATTTCCTATCGCCTCTATGACGCCGGCTTTTGCATTGCCTACGACGACCACCTAGAAACCCATGATTTGGCGCCGGCCACTCTCGAGAGCTTCATCAGCCAGCGGCGCCGTTGGATGCAAGGCTTGTGGCAAGCGATGATCACTCACTTTGACGTGCGGAAGCCACTCGGTCGAGGCGGCTTTCGCGCGCACTTCATCCAGTCCACATTGGAGGGCGTCTGCGCGCTGTGCCTTTGCGTGCTGGTTGCCTATTTCGCCCTGGATCAGTTCGGTTTGGCGCGCTTTCACGCCCTCGCTCCCATCAACGCTATGCTTGGGAGCTGCGCTCTTGGCTTCGCGGTGGGTTGCTTTCGCGCGCGCAGGCTCTTCGATTTGCTGTATCTGCCGCTGATTCCAGTTTACGTCATCTTGCACGCCGTCCCCATGGCCAGGGCATTGATCGATAGCTACGTGCTCGGCAAGCCCTTGGTCTGGGTAAAGACCGAGCGCAGCGCTGCGGGAGTCAATGCGCACGAGCGGCTGCGAGAGGCGACGCGCTGACAGCGACAGCCGAGTGTCGGTGTGTTGCGCTCTATCGACTGGAGGAATCGTGGAACAGAGAAATCGAGAACGAACCCGCGAATTCAGGTCTCCGACAGAAGCGCGGAGCTGCGGACGCGTCTGCGTTGGCTGCCTCTTCCTTGTAAGT
>JAEUAF010000390.1 GCA_019695485.1 Sorangium sp. | reverse complement strand
CCCAGGACGTCCTGCCAGACTAGACGGCCGATCGCGCCCGAGCTGTACACGGCCGTCAAGACCTTCCCCGATGCTCCGAGCACGAAGCCGGCGGAGTGAAAATAGGACGGCATCTGCTCCGAAGCGGGCTCGTAGTAGACGCCGAGCTGCTCCGCGATCGCGTCGATCGACGCGCCGTATCCGATCGGGAATTCGAGCCCATTGTCACGCACGAGCTTCCGCGAGGTCTCGAGCGGGTCCACCGAGAAACTCACGACGCCGATCCCTTCGGCGCTGAGCTTCGTGAGACCCGCCTGAAAAGCTTTGAGCTGGGCCGTGCAGTACGGGCACCAGGCTCCGCGATTGACGAGCACGACATTGAACGGCTGTTTCAAATCGCCAGGCACTGAAAGCCGTCGCCCATCGACTAGCGAAAGCTGAATATTCGGGAAGTCATCGCCTGTGTCGAGCGGTCGAGCAGTGATCTTGCGAGCCATTTTCTTTCCTCGTGATTCGGGGTTCGAGGTGAAAGGTCGCGAGGCGGTCGGGGATTACACAAAAAAGAGCGGAAGCGCTTTTCCCGCGTCGCCAGGCTGTAACGAGACCCCCTCACCCGAGCGCTCGCTAGCGCCAGCTGGGCTGGGGCCCCCTCACGAGGCGCGATCTAGGCCGGTAGCACCAAGATCGCCCGCGAGTACGCGAGCGCGAACCCGTGCTTCATGACGTTCGCCTGCGACTGAGAGCCAGGAGCCGTCATGATGACGGCGAGCTCGGCACCGCGCGCGCGCGCCTCCTCGAGGCGGGCAGAGATCATCGCCGATTGCACTCCGCGACGACGTTGAGCGGGTAGAGTCGCTGAGCCGGTGAGCTGCGCGACTGCTCCGTGCATGCGCAAGCTCGCGGCGCCGGCAAGCTCGCCGTTCAGGAACGCGAGGTAGCGATCGAATTCGCGTGCGTCGAGCATGTCGTCGATGGCTGCCGCGAGATCAGCGAGTGCGAGCTGGTCCGCCGGCACGCCGGTCTCGTCTGAGCTGGCGGCCGCGACCAGGCTCGCTTTCCGCCATACGTTCACGGTGCCTGCACCGACGCGCTCGACGCGGACCTCCGCAACGGGGGCTGTGGGCGCCGTCGCGAGCGAATGCACCAGCACGTTCTCGAAGCCCAGCAAACGATAACCACGCGCCGTCAACCAGGCACCCGACTCGGGCAGCCCCAGCGTCGAAAGCTCGACGCGCACCGGTTCACCGCGCGAGCGAAGCTCCCGCTCGACATCGTCGAGCGCGCACTCGTCAATCGGCCCGTCGAAACCCACGCCGATCACTTTGTTCATCGGCGAGCCCGGTCGCAGATACGCGGCGACACCCGACCCGAGCGCTCTTACGAACGCTCTGGGGGCGCGGCCTAACGCAATCACGGACTCGACCACGCTGCGGGTCAAAGCCATCTCGGCGTGCTCGATGCGCAACGCCGTTGTCGTATTGACGAACATGGGGCCTCTCAGCGGTGAACGCGAGCGGGAACGGAGGCCCACGCGCGGAGCGCCTCCGCCGAGCTGTACACGGCCGCACCGAACAGGATGAGGTCCTTCATAATGAAGCCACCGAACGGATTGCTGGGATCCCAGATGCCGGGCGTCGTCGCCAGAAACGAGAGCGTGATCAGGAACGTGCCGCAGGCCAACAGGCTGCCGATCGCCGCCAGCGCAGGCTTCCAACGACGGGTGCAAATCAAGAGAGCTGCGCTCATCTCGATCACGCCGATCACTTCGGAGCCTCCCTGCACGCCGAACACCGGGTACAGCCAGGAGAGCAGAGGGCTATGCTCGACCAGTGGGCGAATGCCCTCCGCCTCGAGCGTCGTAAACTTGGAGGCTCCCCAGAGCAGCATCAAGGCCACGAGCCCGTAGCGCAGCGTTCCTCGGCCGATTGAGTCGAGCCGATCGGCCCACACGAGCCTTTTGTCATCCAGAACCGGGAGCGAATGAATGTCTTGATTGAGCAGCATCCGCATCAGTGCCCGAGCGCGCTCGAATGTTACAAGGACCTGCAGCGCGCTCGCGAGCTACCCCAAAACCGGACACAAACCCTGCTCTACGCCGCAAATCGGCGCCGGTTTCTCCATCGTGCGCAGAAAAAAATGAGGAACTTTTCGCGGGGTCCGACGTGTCCTTTAGGGCAAACGCGAGCGATCCTTCGTGCATTCCTCCTTCTCCAATCGATTGCTGGCCGAGCTCGGTAGCCTCTTGCGCGTGGCTCGGCGGCTCACGCGGAGCGAGGCGGACGCGGAGGACCTGGTGCAGGCGACGGTCGTTCGCGCCATCGAGCACCGTGCCGAGCTGCGCGACGGCGAGCGGATGCGCGCTTGGCTGCTCCGCGTCCAGCGCACTGTGCTTCTTAACGGTCGACGCGGGCTCAGCCGCAAGCTCGAGCTGCTCCAGGGAGCTCTCTCTGAATCCGAGCCGCGCGGGGATCTCGAGAGCGAGCTCCTCGAACGCGAGCTCTCCGATGAGCTAGAACGCGCGCTCGCTCGGTTGTCCAGCGAGCACCGGGACGCGCTGCTGCTTCGAGAGCTCGAGGGGCTCACGTACGAGGAGATCTCTGCGATTCAAGAGTGCCCGATCGGCACCGTGCGCTCGCGGATCTCTCGCGCGCGGCTCGCGCTACTCGAAATGTTGTCTCGCAAAAGTGAAAGGTCACCATGGAAGAGTGCACTGAAGGCAAGTTCCTGAGCCTCTCCGCCTGGCACGACGGAGAAGTCGCCGGCGACGAGGCGAGGCAGCTCGAAGCTCATCTGAGGACCTGCGGCGCATGCCAGCTGAACCTCTTGCGCCTGACGAGCCTGACGAACACGCTGCAGCGCCGCTTCGCCAACAACGATATTCCGACGCAGCTCCGCGACTCAGCGACCACGCGACTCACGCGTAATCGGTGGCGGCGCGGGCCCTTGCTCATCGCGGCCGCCGTGATCTGCGTGGGCGCGTTCGTGCTGGTGCTCGCGGCGGGAGCCAAACAGCGCGCCCTGCGGGCTCGCATCAGCGAGGAGATCGTGACGAGGCACCTCGCGGGCTTCGCGCGTCCAGAGCCGTGCGACATCGACTCCCCGGATGCCAAGGTCGTCTCCGCCTGGTTGAGCGAGCATGCCGGCTACCCGGTGAGCGTGGCGCTGCCGGCGGACATGGAGCTGCTCGGTGGACGTGTTTGCCATCTCTGCGGCTCGCCGACGGCCGCGCTCATGCTGCGCCACGACGGGACTCCGTTGACGGTGTTCGTCCTAGCCGCGGGCTCGGAGGCTGCACGCGAAGCAGAGCGTCTGGCAGAGAGCGGGCGGAGCTGCACGCGCGGTCCGCGGGACTTTTCAGTCTGTGCGTGCGCGACGCCGCAGCCGATGTTGGCTGTCGCCGAAGCCGAGCCTGCGCTGGTCGATCACGCGCTTTCCGGTCTGCCCTTAGGTCGTTTCCATGACGTTCACTTCATTCATTGCTCTCTATCTCGCGGGACTCGCGACGTTCGCTTCGCCCTGTATCCTGCCGTTGCTCCCGCTTTACGTTTCGACGCTGAGCGGCTCCCGAGGGTCCAATCGCGGCCGACTTGCGCTCGCCGGGCTGGGCTTCGCCCTCGGCCTCTCGATCGTGTTCGTGGTCCTGGGCATGGGGATCTCGTCGCTTGCTCTTGCGCTTTCGAGCCACCGGCGCGCCGTCATGCTCGTGGCCGGCGCGGCAATGCTCGCCCTCGGTGCCAAGCTCGCCGGACTCATCCGATTCCGAGCGCTCGATCGCGACGTCCGGCCCCTGCTCGCGCGGCTGCCATCGCCAGGCGGCTTCGCGGGTGGCTTGCTCTTCGGCGCGGCGTTTTCGCTCGGCTGGACACCCTGCGTTGGCCCCGTGCTTGGCGCTACGCTCAGCTACGCAGCGAGCCACTCGGCTTCTCCGCGCTTGGCGGCGGTCGAGCTCGCAAGCTATGCGCTCGGGCTCTCGACCCCACTTCTGGCTGCAGCAATCGCGGCACCGCGCGTCCTCCGCTGGATGAAGCGCTTGCATAGATTCACACCCTTGATTCAGCGCGCCATGGGCGCGGTGCTCGTCGCGATGGGCCTACTCGTGGCGACCGACCACGTGAGCCTGCTGGTCCCAGTCGCGGAAAGCATGCAAACTGCGCGCGCCTCCGGCCCGGCCGCGGCCGCCTCGGAGTGCTCGCTTCCCGGCGCCAAGAGCTGCTCTCTTTCCGAGCTCGACGCGCCCAGCGATTCCGATGCAACCGCCCCGGTTGGCCGAGCCCACCTGGTCGAGTTCGTCAGTCCGCATTGCACCGTGTGCGCCAAGACGGCACCCGTAGTCGCTGACCTCGAGCGCCGCTGCACCAGCGGCGACGGCACGATCCTTCGGGTGGACGTCGAAACACCGAACGGGCACGCGCTCGCTCAGCACTTTGGCGTCCACGCCGTGCCCACGTTCTTGCAGCTCGACGCACAGGGCGCCGAGATCGAGCGATCGATCGGCGAGCAGTCACGGACAGAGCTCGCCCTGGCGCTCGAAAACGTCCGAGGCGAACCGTGCTCACTCCTTTGAACCCCATTCATGAGGCACAGCCATGTCGAGACGCGAATTCTTGGGTCTATTGACGGCGGTCGGCGCCACGGCGCTCAGGTCGCCTGCGTTCGCCGGCCCCGAAGGCGCCCGGCGCCAGCCGATCCGCGCCATTTGCTTCGATCTGTTCACCCTCTTCGACCCACGCTCCGTGGCGCGCGTCGCAGAAGCCATCGTGCCGAAGCGCGGCATGGAGTTGTGGAACAGCTGGAAGACGCGGCAGTTCGAGTACTCGTGGTTGCGGGCGTCGGCCGGCAAGTACGTCGACTTCGAAGCCGTCACCAGCGAGGCATTGAGCTACGCGGCAAGGGATTTGAAAGTGTCGCTCGCTCCCGCGGAACAGCAGCGCCTGGTGGACAGCTACAGCGAGCTCGAGCCCTGGCCCGATGCACGCGAGGCCCTGCTGAGCTGGAAAAGATCCGGCTTGAAGCTTGCCACGCTCGCGAATTTCTCACCGAAAATGATGACACGCTTGCTCGAGCACGGCGGGCTCGAAGGGCTCTTCGATCTGGAGCTTTCGACCGACCGAGCCAAGACGTACAAACCCGATCCCCGTGCGTACGCGCTGGGCCCCACGTTGCTTCGGTTGCCGCGCGAGCAGATCGCCTTCTCTGCGTTCGGCGGCTGGGACGCCGCGGGCGCCAAGTGGTTCGGCTTTCGGTCGTTCTGGGTGAACCGCCTGGGCGTGACCGGCGAAGCGCTGGTCGCTCCGGACGCTTCCGGCCCTGACTTCGCGGCACTCTCGAGCTTTCTCGCGGAAGTCGGACACGCGGGAGCGCCAAAGTGAACGCGCTACGAGCCCGGCTAGCGTCCGGCGGTTGGCCTCTTTTGCCACTCAGGCTGCTCATCGGCTACGGCTTCGCCGCGCATGGCTATGCGAAGCTTGCGCGAGGGCCGGATCACTTCGCGGTCATCCTCGCGGCGATGGGCGTCCCGCTGCCGGAGCCGATGGCGTGGATCACGACGCTGCTCGAGCTGCTTTCAGGCAGCGCGCTCATGCTGGGCGCGGGCGTCGCATTGCTCAGTGTGCCGCTCATAGGCGTGATGCTGACCGCGCTGTTCGGCGTCCATCTTCGCTACGGCTTTTCGTCGGTCCGGCTGAAAGACTTCACCGCTTCGGGAGCCGAGTTCGGGCCGGTCGGCTACGAGCTCAACCTGCTCTACATTGCCGGGCTCGTCGTGCTTGCCCTGAGCGCCGCGAGCCCGCTCTCGTTCGACCGCTGGCGCGCCTCAAGGCGCGGGCAAACGTAGCTCTTGCAGCCCGCGTCCACCGCTCAGCCGTGTGGTGCAGCACGGCAATCAGCGTAGCCCGAGCGTGACGAAGGCGATCTCCGGCTGCAAGCCGTCCAGAGGGAATGGAGGCCCGCTCATCGCGGTGAGCGTGCGCTGCGCACGATCGAGCGAGTAGCCACTGATGGTACCCGCATCACTGCCGACATAGACGAAGCGCCCGGACGGCTCGACGCCCACGGAATACACGCCTTGTGCGAGCGTCACTGGGAAGCCTTCGAGACCGCTGAGTATCCCGGTGCTCGGAGCCACCTGGAACGCTCCGAAATGGCCGTTCAGCATGTGCACGCTGAACGCGAATTGTCCGGTCGGATCGAGGGCGAGCACGCGCGAGTAGGAATCGCCCCCGACGTCGAGCGAGTAAGGAGTCGGCGAGAGCAGGCCGAGAGCCCCCGTCTGGGAATCGATCGAGAAGGTATTGAGTCCGCCCGCCGACGAATACAGGTAATGTCCGCTCGGAGCGAGCGCGAGCGCGCCGCCCAGTGTCGGAGTACCGAACGCTGCGCTTGCCGCCGGCTCCAGCTCGCCCGTGTCAGCATTCACGCGATAGCCCACGATCCCAGTGGATCCGGCGACGTATACGAAACG
>JAEUAF010000343.1 GCA_019695485.1 Sorangium sp. | reverse complement strand
CGAGCATGCCTCTTGCCCGCTGCGCATCGAGAGCTACCGCGCGCTCGCCGAGCGCGGGCGCGTTGCCGAACCGGCGCGCCTACCGCTCGCGAAGGTCTCGGAATTCACGTCCGATCGGCAGCTACCGTGGGCCGAGGCGCGCAGCGTGCGCACGAACGAATCGGTGTTCGTACCGTTCGAGCTGGTGCATGCCAATGCCACGCTGCCGCGTCTTGCTGGGAGCGGCTGCTTCGTGTTCAGCACGAACGGCCTCGCCTCGGGCAACAACCTGGTGGAAGCCGTGTTGCATGGCAGCGCCGAACTCATCGAACGCGATGCGGAGGCTCTGTTTCACCTCGCGAGCCCAGAGCGACAACAGGCGTTGCGGATGGATCTAGCCAGTGTGGACCACGACAGCGCCCTAGAATTGCTGGCGCGCTTCGCGAGCGCCGGCGTCGAGCTCGCCATCTGGGACATGACGAGCGACGTCGGCGTGCCCACGTTCCGTGTTTTGCTCTTCGACCCCGAAAGCGATCCCGAGCTGAATCCGTACCCGGCCGCTTACGGTGCGGGCTGCCACCCAGAGCGCGGCATTGCGCTATGTCGCGCTCTCACCGAGGCCGCTCAGACCCGCCTCACCTCGATCGCTGGAGCACGTGACGATCTGCTGCGCGAGCGCTACGCCGAGCTCGGCCGCAGCGAGCTTGGCGCTCACTTCCGAGCGCTGCTCGCTGAGCGTGGTTCACGCCGTTTCGGCGACACCCCCACGTTTGCCGCCGCCACGCTCGACGCTGAACTCGACTTCCTGGTTTCCAGGCTGGAAGCTCGCGGTATCGACGACGTCCTGGTGGTCGACTTATCGAGCCCGGATCTCGATGTTGCGTTCGCTCGCGTGGTGATCCCGGGGCTCGAAGGGCCGGTTCAATCGCCATCGTACTGCCCTGGGGCCCGCGCCCGGGCCGCCGGAGCCGTGCCATGAGCTGTGTGGTCTTCCTGGGGCCGACACTCAGCGTCGAAGAGGCGCGCAGCCACCTCGATGCGCGCTATCTGCCACCCGTGAGCCAAGGCGACGTGCTGCGCGCGCTGCGCGGCGGAGCGCGCACGATTGGTATCATCGACGGCTTTTTCAATCACGTGCCGTCCGTGTGGCACAAGGAAATCTTGGTCGCGCTCGAGCAGGGCGTGCGCGTCTATGGGGCCGCGAGCATGGGCGCCTTGCGTGCGGCGGAGCTTCATTCATTCGGAATGGTTGGTGTGGGTCGCGTCTTCGAGTGGTACCGAGACGGCGTCGTCAGTGATGATGACGAGGTGGCCGTGGCTCACGCTCCCGCCGAAGCTCAGTTTCGACCCCTCTCGGAAGCGCTGGTCAACATTCGCGATCAATTGCAGCTGGCGCACGAAGCCCGTGTCCTGACGGCCGCGACGAGCGAGCGTTTGCTGGGGCTCGCGCAGGGCCTGTTCTTTCGCGAGCGCTCGTATCCCGCGTTGCTGCGCCTGGCCCGCGAGCACGCGCTTCCAGAGCCTGAACTCGAGGCGTTTCGCGCTTTTGCAACGCAGAACGAGCCGCTCAAAAAGCGCGACGCGATCCTGCTACTTGCGCGGTTGGCGAGCGACGCGGAGACGCCTTCTCCCGTCAGGCCGCCAATTGCCGTCGAACGGACATTCTTCCTGCGTCGGCTCATGAACCAAGTCGAGCTCGAGGCCGACGCCAATCCGCTTGCAGGCGCTCGAGCGCTTTCCCGGCTCGAGCCCGCTCAGCAGAATGAGCTGCGGAAAAAAACTCTGCTGCGCACGCTAGCCATGAAACACGCCAGCGAGATCGGCCTCACCGCGACCGTCGAAGAGACCCAGCAGATGGCCGACGACTTCAGGCGAGCGCGCGGGCTCTCCGACGCACAGCAAATGCTCGCTTGGCTGACCACGAACCAGCTTTCCCTCGAGCGCTTCTCGGAGGTTATTCGCGAACTCGCGACGGTGCGCAAGCTCGAGCGCTACTACGCGCTCGAAGTCGACGCTCGCATTCCCGATCACGTGCGCATGGGGCTCGCTGGCCCCAGGTAGCGCCTATTTTTCTCCGGCTTTCCTGGCTTGAAATCGGGCTTCCATCACCGGGCGCATGCACTCGATTTTCTCGCCGCACGCCTGCTTCGCGAAGCAGGGTTCCATTTGGAGCGGGGCGCTGCGCGGCGTCGGCGGCCCGTGCTCGACGTATTCTTGACAGCGTTTGCGGCGTGGCTCGAGGGGGCCTGCGCCGTCGGCCATCACTTCGTCGATGCCAATCTTCTTCGCGCTCGCCCGGCTTTCTGGTGTCGCGATCTTTTGGGCAAACTCCGGGAAGTACTTGGCACGCAGATCCATCGTCAGGTCGATGAACTCCGGCGCGCACGGCACCATTTGTTCATGCAGTCTCACACAAAAGTCGACGCTCTCGGCCGCGGAAAGCAGTTCGCCATCCGAGCTCGCAGGCGACGGCGCGGCGACAGCTGGCGCCCCAGCGCTCGATGAACCCAGCGGCGCTGTGGTTTGAGGGGGGCTCGCAGGCGTCGCTGCGGGCTGAGCGCCGCCACACGCGGACAGCAGCGCGATTGCAAAGCCGAGATGCGTTTTACCCATGGGTTCCTCTCCGAGACACGAAGGCCTGCATGGTAAACTCAGAGTTTCTCTGCGAGGCCAGAAAAGGCGTGCGGCTCGCGGCGAAACGGGCACACCAGGTCCGCGACGTGATTGCCCTCCGGCCCGCGCAAAAACTCTGCCGTTGGCGGTTCCTCCGCGATCAAGAGCGCGGTCGACCCGACACCCTCCAGCGCCGCTTCCAGCGCAACCGGGCTCGACAATTCGACGCACAAGCCAGCAGCGCCGTCGCGGGATAGCAACAACCGAGTCGGCCACCCGACCTTTTCGGCCAGATGCTGCCATTCGCGATGCGCCTCCCACCCCCGCGCAGCGCCGAGGCGCGCGAGTGATCTCCCGCTCAGACACGTGCGGCGTGGACGCAGCGCTGGACCATCCGCAAGCGCAAGTCGTGGCGCATAGCGCGGAGCCAGCAGCTCATTCGAATGCAGCCATGCGCTCGCACGCGATCCCGGCTGCACTGGCTCGTCAAACCCGGTCGAGCCGAGCTGTTCGGCGAGGGCGTCGCGCGCGAGTGCGTTCGCGGACGACAGTGACAGCGCAATCAGAGGCCCATCGGGAGTGTCGAGCAGCAACGCACCCGCGCGCGCCGTGAGCCGCGCGTCGGCGAGGTTCGGACCGCTCGTCCCCCAAGGCGAGAGGGACAGCTGACCCATTTCCGGGCGCGCGAGCACGTTCGGATTTTGCTCGAACGGCACGTCGAGCTCAGCCACGCGAACGCCGCGGCGCTCCGCGAGAGCCACGACATTTTCCTGGCACCATGCGCTGAGCGCTTCGCCGTTCTCGAGCAGCGCGGCGTGGCGCGCCCACGCACGAGTTGGGCTGTCGTCGATGCCGAGCACGAAACCCACCCCGTCTGCGTTGAGACGACTGATGAACGAACCCCACGGCGCTCCGTAGGCCGCAAACTCGGCGCCGGGAGGTTGCTCTGGCGACTCCGGCCGCTCCGACTGAGGCTCCACGCGCGGCAGCGCGATTTGGCTTGCGTCACTCTCAAAGGTTGCGGCCCAAGCCGTGCGCGCCGCGTCGTCGAGCACCAGCGCGTGGGACGAGAGCGGACTGCCGAGCGGCAGCGGCGTCGCCAATTCCTCGAGCAAGGCTCGGCGACGCTCGCGCCGCAGCGCCGAAAGCGGACTGGCTCCGCGGATCCAGTCGCGTTCATAAGCGCGCAGCGTGGCCTCTAGCGCGCGACGGTGCAAACTCCCGAGTCGCACTTGGAACGGAAGCCGTAAATCGCAGCGCAACGGATCCGCAGGTCCTGGCTCGCTCAGCCCCAAGGCTTGCAGACACGCAGCGACCGCGCGCCGCGCGATCTCGAGGCGCGTCTCTAGAGCTTCCAAAGGCCGCCCATCCCAATCAGCAGCCAGCGCCTCACACGCCTCACGCAGGCGCAGAGACGCCTCCCGCAGGGCGACGCGGTCGTCACCCAAGAGATTTTCGGTCGCGACCTCGAGCGCCTGCCACGCGGAGACGAAGCGCGTCGGAAATGCGAAGCCACCAACCAGGACACCGCCGTCGGCGAGCTCGTCGATCACGCTGCGCGGCACCCCTGCCACGCGCACCAGGGAGTCGATCGTCGCGCTGCCCGCACTTCGCAGTTTGGCGAGACAAGCCCGGAGCGCTGCGTCGGCAGCGAGCGCGCGCGGTTCCGTGGCGCCGCTCGGCATGCGCGCGAGGAAGCGAAACGAACCGTCTGCTGCCGACGCGAGCGTCGGATTCACCCGAAACTCGGCCGCATCGCGGTAGCGCGCTCGACGAGAAAGCACCGAAAACGCCGCCGCGAACGCAGTGAGATCCGGCGCGAACTCGGCGTGCGCGGGCACCTGTCGTAGCTCGTCCTGCTCCCCCTCGAAGGCGACGGACGCTACGCCCGCCCACAGCCCATTCGGCGCCGTCCTGGTCGCTGCGCGTGCCAGGTACCGATAGAGTGAGGTCTCGAGGTGCCGCACTCGCTTGTTACGCCGGGCCTCGGGCCCCGCTGCTTGCCGCACGCGCGTGTACAACGACGAACTCGTGAACAACAGCGCCTTCATGAAGCGCGGATCCTCGGCCGTTCGCTGCCAGAGCGCACGCCGCTCGCGCACGAGCACTGCACGGTATGCCTGCTCGAGAGCCACCGCGTTGCCGGCTTGCAACCAGCCCGCATCTCCGAACGCTGCCAGAGTTTCAATCGGCCAGGCTGCGGCCCGCAGCATCGCCACAGGACCGAGCGCCGAGCTCATGTGCGGCGCGAACCCATCGTCGCCACCCGCGCGTGCGCGTCCACCAAGTCCGCCATTTCCGTGGCGCACAGCTCCTGAATCAGCTGCACGGCGGTGAAGCCGCGCATGACGCGCGTGTAGCTTTCGAGCTTGAGCCCTGCCGCCTGCAACGACGCCAACGTCTGCTCCGGTTCACCGAGCCCGAAGGCGCGCCGAAAACTGTCCGAAGTGGCCTGCACGGCCTCGTCGCGAAGCGGCACGCCTCTGCGCTCGAGCTCTCGACAGGCCAGGAAGGAAAGCAGCGCTTTTTTGTGTGCGACGCCAGCGTTCTCACCGGATCGCCCGAGCATCTCGAGCTCCTCGGGGCGCTGCGGCATGGCCAGGCTGGGGGTGGGCGCGCCGTCCGATTGCGGCCCAAAGCGACGCAAGAAATACGTCAGGGGATCGGCCGCCTCGTCCTCCGGCGGCGGGTCGGCGTCAGCGACCAGCGTGCCCGCTTCGACGCGAATCACCTTCTCGTAGCTGCGCGCTTCGCCCGCCAGCCAAAAGAGCACGCCAGGCGCGACGCCGCGCAGAACCTCATCGAGACCGCGGCCGGCGACATGCGTGAACGCATTGGCATGCGGGTGTCGACCGCGTGCAAGCACCAGCGGCTCCTGACTGAAATCGAGGTGCCACTCAATGCGCTCACCGCTACCCGCCTCCACCACCAATTGCCACACGACTTGGCGCAGCCTGCGCAGCTGCCATGGGCTGTCACCCCGCGCGAGTTCCGCTCGCAACCAGGGCGCGAGACGCTCGTCCATGAAGACCGTCAGTCGTTCATCGAGCGCGGCGCGCTCGACGGCACTTTCGAGGCCAAGCAACGTGGTGGTATCGACCGGCTCCCAGGACACCTCCGGAGAAGCGACGCTGCTCACGAAGGCGCTCACCTGCTGGCGCAGAAGCGGGTGCGCACTCGGACGCGCCTCGACGGCATCGCCCGGCGCGAGCACGCCGGCCCGACCGCTGCCCAAACGCCGTTCCAGCAAATGTGCCGCTTCAGCCGCGCTGAGCGGAAGGGCATAGCGATTGAACCACGCATGCCGCCCGGCAAAACGCAGCCCTGACGCAAACGGGAACGCAAATCTAGGCTCGACGGCACACGCCGTCTCGAGCCAAGTCACCACCTCGCGCTTGTCGAAGCGCGGCCCCGCTCCTCGCAGGTAGCCCATGCTCGCGCGCACCACGGGCTGGTACTTCACGGACACGACGTCGATGCGCCCCTGCTCACGCAGCAGGCGTCGACCGTCGTCGAGCGACACCTCGGAGTCCGCCATGTGCCAGAACGAGCTCTCGCCGTCGGACATGAACACGCCAAACTCTGGCTCCTCGTGCTCAGACGGTGTGGGCACGAGCCGCGTGCGCCCAAGCTCGAGCGTCTGCCACGGGGCGACCACCGTTACGTTCTCAAAGCCAAGCGACGCCAGGCCCTCGAGCAACTCGGGATCGTTGGGGACGAAGACCGGCAACGCTTTGCTCAAACGCGCAAGCGAAGGGGCGTGAAAGTGATCGAAGTGGCCATGCGTAACGACGAGTGCCGTAGCCTCGGGGAGGCGCGCAAAATCCAAGCGCCGCGCGGGGTGGTACACGAGCGCACCAGCAGCCAGCGAATCCGCAAAAACGGGGTCGATGAGCACACACTGGTCCGCTGTTTCGATGTACAAAGCGGCATGGCCGAGGCTCGTAACCCGCATTCGACGACTCCTTACGAACTCGTATCCCGCGGCACTTTGCGCGTCAATGCGCGAGGTGCCCATGCTTGACGAAGGCCGCGCTCGGCAACGCTTCGCGTTGGCCAGCGGCGCAAGCGTGATTCAAAGCCCCGCGGGTGACGTGCAGTGCCTCGTGGAGGGAAAAGGCTTCGCGCTCGGCGGTGCGAGCCCACTCATCGTGCGCGACGTGCTGTCGGTGTGCGACGGGCAGCGCGACTACGACGCCGCGCTGAGTGAGCTTGGCAGCCGGCACCCGCGCGACCAAGCACGCGCCGTGTTCGATGCGTTGATCGAGTGCGGTGTCCTCCGCGCAAGCCAAGCGGTCCGCGCGCCGTCGCTGCTGATTCTGGGCAATCATTTGCTGCTCGACGCGCTCGGGGTGGCCGCCGCCGAGGCCGGCTACGGCGCGAGCACGCGGGTCTACGTGAGGAGCTTCGCGCATGAAACGCAGCCCGCTTTCCGTGACAGCTTACTCAGCGCAAACAAGACTCTAGCCCCGAGAACCAACAACCGCACGCTCGATGCGGCCGATCTCAGCAATCTGGTCGAACTCCTGAGCGGTTTCGACGTCGCAATCTGCGCGCTCGAGGGTGTCGCGTACCAGGCCCTGCTCGAGGTAAACCTAGCGGCGCTGCGCAGCAACGTGCCCTGTTTGTTCGTGACCGAAACCGGAATCGGACCCGTGACGACGGCGGGCGCGGGGGCCTGTTTCGCGTGCTGGCTGCTCACCGAGTTCGCGGCCACGAACGCAGCCCCTTGGCTCCGCGTCCCAAGCCTGTCCCCCGAGGCAACCGGCCGGGCCGCTGTGCTGGCAAACACTGCACTCAACGCGCTCAATGCGGCGGACCGCGCGTCCACGACACTGCGGCTCGCGGCGGGACAGCCTGCGCGGAGTGAGCCGCTGCTTTCGCACCCGGCCTGTCCGGTTTGTCGGGAGTCTTCGACTGCGCCGTTATCGGATGTGCAGGCGGCCGCCATCGTCATCGGTCGCACCTGGCCCGTTTCCCCGCTCGCACAGGCAGCGCCGAACCCGAACGCTTATCGCACGGTCGGCATCGTAGGTGGAGGAACCGCGGGCTTTCTGGCCGCGCTCGCGCTTCGCAAACTGCGGCCCGAGCTCGAGGTCACGCTGATCGAATCCAGTGCGATTCCGGTGATCGGCGTCGGTGAGGCCACCACTCCCGAGCTCGTGAAGTTCCTGCACGCGCCGCGCTTCCTCGACCTAGACGTGGTCGACCTGTACCACCGCGTGCGTCCAACCTGGAAGCTTGGCATCAAGTTCGAATTCGGCCCGAAAGACTTCACGTTTCCGTTTCAACGCGGGCGCCTGTTGGAATCGAAAGTCTACGAAGGAGACATCAACTCGCAGTCGCTCGGCTCGCTCTTGATGCAGGCCAACAAAGGGCCCGTGTTCCGGGGCGAAGACGGGCACACCTACTCTCAGACCCATCTGGTGCGCTGGGCCTACCACTTGGAAAATCGGCGCTTCGTTCGCTACCTTCACGAGGAAGCGCGCGCGGCCGGCGTCGAAATGGTGGACGCGCGCATCACCGGCGTCGAGCGCTCCACGAGCGCCGCGGAGGTGGCCGCGTTGGTTACCGAGGACGGTCGAAAGTTGAGCTACGACCTCTACCTCGACTGCTCCGGCTTCCGTTCGCTGTTGCTCGAACAAACCCTCGGCTCGAACTTCAGTGACTGGTCGAGCACGCTCTTCAACGACCGCGCGCTGATTGCAGTGGTTCCCCACGACGGCAGCGTCAAACCGTACACGGTCGCGGAGACCATGAACGCCGGTTGGTGCTGGAACATCCCGTTCGAAGACGAAGACCATCGGGGCTACGTCTTCTCCTCGCGCTTCATGACGCCGGAGCAGGCGGAAGCGGAAATGCGCGCCAAAAACCCGGGCATGGGCGACACGGGTCTCGTGAAGTTTCGCTCGGGTCGGCACGCCGAATTCTGGAAGGGCAACGTCATCGCGCTCGGCAATTCGTACGGCTTCGTCGAGCCGCTCGAGTCGACGGCGATCCACATGATCGTGCTGACGCTCGAGCTCTTGACCAGCCACTTTCCGAGTTCGCGCAACGATGAAGCCGTGAAGGCGGCGCTCAATCGCAAAGTCGCCGCGCGCTGGGATGCGCTGCGTTGGTTTCTCGGCACCCACTTCCGCCACAATCGACGCCTCGACACCGACTACTGGCGCACCGCGAACGCCGAAGCGGACGTGTCTGGAGCGCTGGAGCGCATCCAGTTGTTTCAGGAGCGAGCGCCGCTGTCGTACAAGAGTTCACTCTACTACACGGTGTTTCCCCCGGAATACTTCTCGGACGATCACTCGTTCGATACGATCCTGAGCGGCGTGGATGTGCCGGCCCGCTATCTAACCCCCGTCGAGGACAAGGCGACTTGGCAACGCCGGCTCGCGGTCTTGCAACGCATGCAAGGCGCCGCCTTGCCCCACGGCGAAGCGCTGCGCTGGTTGAGAGAAGAACGCCCGGACGAGCTCTCGAAATTGCGAACCTCACCCGAGTCCTGGCTTCACACTTGGGTCCCGGCCTGAGGTCCCCATGCTGAAGACGAGACTGCTTCATCCTCAAATCCTGGCCGTGCTCGCTGCGGCTGGTCACGGTTCACGAGTGCTCCTCGCGGATGCCAACTATCCGTTCTCCACGGGCGCGCGCAGCGACGCCCCGCGCGTGTACTTGAATCTCGCACCCGATGTGCTGAAAGTGACTGAGGTTCTGGCGGTTTTGTTGGACGCGGTCCCGCTCGAGGCGGCAGCGGTCATGGTCCCCGATGCGGGCGAAGAGCCCACCATCTTCGGAGAGTTTCGCGCACTGTTGCCGGGCTTCGAGCTCGCGAAGCTCGGTCGAACTGCCTTCTACGCGGCGGCCTCCGGACCCGACCTCGCGCTGCTCATCGCAACCGGCGAACGCCGCCTGTACGCCAATCTCCTGCTGACGATCGGCGCGATCCCAAAGTAGTCAACGCCTGCTATCACTTGCCCATGACCGAGTCACCCAAGCACCTCTCACGCGCGGCCGATCGCGCCGCCAATCCCGGCGCCCGCTTTTCACATCCGTTGGAGCCGCGCAGTGAACTCATCGGCCACGCGCTCGGCGCCGCCGTTGGCCTGCAGAGGCTGGGCGCGTTCATGCTGCGCATCCCGCCCGGAAAGACCTCATTTCCGTATCACCGACACCACGGGGAAGAAGAAGTCGTATTCGTGGTCTCCGGAAGCGGCGTCGTCGAAATCGAAGGCGTCGACTATCCGATCACTGCGGGGGACTTCCTCGGTTTCCCGGCGGCCGCCGGTACCGCTCACCAGATCCGCAACGACGGCAGCGACGATCTCGTCTACTTGACGGTTGGCGAGCACAACCCGCTCGAGGTCGCGGAGTTCCCTAGGCTGCACAAGTACCTGGTGCGAATCGGCCCGAAGACCTCGGTGTTCGACGCCGAAGACGGCAGCGGCCTGCCCTTCTCGGTGCGCCTCCACGAAGAGCTCCCCAAGCCATGACCGCGCAGCGGCCCGTCCTCGTTGCCCGCTCGAGCTCCCACTTCAGCCGCATCGCGCGCATTTATGCGGCGGAGCTCGGCGTCGAGTGTGTTTTCGAGCCGGTGTTCGACATCAAAGCGACCCAAGCCAGCGTCTTTGCGGACAACCCGCTCTTGCGCGTGCCGAGCTTGCGCACGCCCGAGGGCACTTGGTTCGGTTCGATCGGCGTCTGCCGCGAATTGGCGCGCCGCGCGACACCTCGTGGGCGCTTGCTCTGGCCGGAAGACCTGAGCTCGGCGCTGGGTGCGAACGCGCACGAGGTCACGCTCGACGCGCTCGGAACCGGGGTTACCATCATCATGGCTCGCGTGGCCGGCTTCACGGACGACGCGCCGTTACTCGAAAAGCCCTTCGCCCGCTTGCACGGCGCTCTCGACTGGCTCGAAGCGAATCTCGACGCTGCCATCGCGTCGCTGCCCGAGCGGCAGCTGAGCTTCCTCGAGGTCAGCGCATTCTGTTTTCTCACCCACTTGGAGTTCCGGCAGCTTGGTTCATTGGCAAGCCACCCGGCGCTGCGTGCTTTCTGCGCCGCGTTCGGCGCGAAGGATTGCGCGCGCACGACGCCGTATTACTTCGACAAGCCGCCCGCAGCGTAAAGCCTCGTTGCGGGAACAGCCCCCTGCCTGCCCAACAACCAATATGCCTTTTTGCTCGCTGATTCGGCGTTCTTCCTTCTGGTACAAACTCGCGCAGACGCTGCCCGCGTTGTGCCTTTCAGGCTGCGGCTTTGCGTCGACGCGCGTTCAAACCCTGGCGGCCGGCGCGGAACCCCCGGGGAACGTCGCGCTATACATCTCTGTCGTCGACGGCGACACGCCCGTGGAACATCTCAAAGCGGAGGATTTTCGCGTTGTCGAGAACGGCCAAGAGCTAACGCCGACGGAAACAGGGCAAGTCCTGATCGATCGACAAGGCATCGTCGCTCATCGCACATTGTTGTTGGTCGACGTGAGTGCGGCCACGCCGGAGGAGGTGCGACGCGAATTGCGCGCGGGCAGCGAGGTCTTTGCAGACATCGTGCGTCGCTCGCAGCCGGTCAGTTTGTATGTATTCGACGGATCCCCCAGCATTCGGCCGCTCGCGGACTTCGACCGCGACACGCGACCCGAGTCATCGAAGGCGCCGCTTGCGCCCCGCCCACGCGACACCTCGCGCAACTTGAATGGCGCGGTGATAGGTGCGCTCGCGGAGCTCGACGCTCGCCTTGCTCGGGCGGGCGCTCGCGTCAGCGTCGGCACGCTGGTCGTCTTCTCGGGAGGGCCAGATATCTCTGGCAGAGTCGACGACCACGAGCTCAAAGCGCGCTTGGCAAGCTCTCGGCACAGCGTGTTCAGCATCGGGATTGGTGAGCGACCCGACGCGGTGCGCGAGCTCGGCCGAGACGGTCACTTCTACGCTCACAGCGCGGACACTGTGTCGCTCGCCTTCGAGGAGGCGGCACATCGGGTCGAAGCCGCCTATGGGCAGTACTACTTGTTTTCCTACTGCTCTCCGGCGCGCGCCAAGCAGCGCGCACTGCGGCTCGAGCTCGATTACGTGACGCCGAAGGGCGAACACAAGAGCGGCAGCAGTGACTTCGAGTTCGACGCCACCGGCTTCCGACCAGGCTGCGACCCGCGCCACCCGCCCCGACTCACGGTGCGTTGAGCGCTCGGTCGCCGTAAGCTCTGCGGCCTGCGCACCAATCGGCATAGGGGCCCAAGGTAATCCCTTGGGTCCCCTGCCACACCACCCGGCATGCGGGTCCGCACCGGGCGGTTCGAAGAGTTGAGGTTACGAGGCCAGCCGGGGGACGCCTAGCTGGTCGAAGTAGCTAATGGGAAATGCGACATTGATGAGCATGCCCGAGTTTCTCCACCATCGCCGGCCGTTGGTGGCGATCCTCGCGGCGCCGGTCACGGAGAGGCCCCGTGCCCGAAGCTCGCGAAAAATCGTCGTTCCACGTTTCCACTGCTTGAGGTGAATCGCTCGCAATCGGTGGCGGATCCACTGGTCGAGTTCCTTGAAGGCGTTCGGTGTCTCGGCGAGCCGGAAGTATTCCTTCCAGCCGACGAGGTAACTTCGCAGCTCCGCGGCGACTCGTTCAATGCTCCGTCCCGCCGTCCGCCTAGTGATCAGACGGACTCGCTCTTTCATCGTCTCGAGGGCTTTCTTCGCGATTCGACACTTCACCGTGCGACCGGGCGCATCCCAGAAGGAGTAGCCCAGCAGCTTGCGGCTCGTGGCGATGGCGATCGCACTTTTCGCCTCGTTGATGCGGAGCTTGAGCCGCGTATAAAGCCGCTGCAGCAGCCCCATCACTCGCTCGCCCGCTCGCCGTGACCGCACGTAAACGTTGCAGTCGTCGGCGTAGCGTACGAAGGAATGACCACGCTTCTCGAGCTCCTTGTCTACTTGGTCGAGCAGCACGTTCGCCAGTAGCGGCGACAGCGGGCCGCCTTGCGGCGTGCCCTCATGTCGCTCCGTCGCTATCCCGTTGGCCAGCATGCCGGCTTCCAGATAGCGGCGGATGAGTCTCAGCACACGACGATCACCGATGCGCTTCTCCAACCTTCCCATCAGCACGTCGTGGTTCACGCGGTCGAAGAATTGCTCCAAGTCCACGTCCACCACGATGCGACGGCCTGCCTGCATGAAGCGTTGCGCTTGCACGACTGCGTCGTGAGCGCGTCGCCCCGGCCGGAAACCGTAGCTGCGTTCCGAGAAAGTCGGGTCGAATATCGGCTGCAAAACCTGCAATACAGCTTGCTGGATGAAACGGTCGAGCACGGTCGGGATGCCAAGCTTTCGCATCCCACCATTGCCCTTCGGAATCAGCTGCTCTTTCACCATTGAGGGCCGGTACGCCCCCGAGAGCAAATGCTCGCGAAGCTCGGACCAGTGGGCTCGTAAGTGATCGGGCAACTCATCGACCGTCATCCCATCGATGCCGGGACTACCCTTGTTCTTCTTCACTCGCTTCAACGCGGCTTGCAGGTTCTCGCGCCTGAGCATGAGCTCCAGCAGGCCGCTCGTTCCTGAGCGCTCCTTTCCATGAGTCGCCGTTGGCGCTTCCTCGCTCCGCTTTACCATCGGGGCTTCACCCCTACTCGCCAGCGGCAGCTCCAGTTGCCTGGACATCTGAGGCCCTTTGCCTTCGAGACTCACGACCGTTTCGCTCTCCTCTTCGTTCGGTCCTTCACGACTCGCGTCGCTACTACGACCTCGGCTGACTTCTCGGCACCGCGTGTGCGTCGCCCTTTCAGGCGCAAGCCGAGACCTCCCCAGGTAAGAACGCAGTCCTTCACCGTACGACCGTCGGATTTACGTCGCCTGAGCTTTGGTCATCGCGACTTCGCGGTCCGTTGCCCGCTCGTCCCGCTCGACGCCGCCTCGGATCCGATTCTTGTACATCGGCCCACGGTTTCGCTCCCCGCTTCCTTCCCACGCTCGGTCGCCCTCACGCAGTTGCGGTTCGCTTCGATCAGGATGACCTCCTTTCGACGGGACTCGCACCCGTAAGACAGCGCCCATGCTGGGCGCACAACGAGAAAGGGCGGCCTCTGCCGCCCTTTCCTGAACCCAAGCACCCGTCGCCGGCTAATCCGCGCGAGGCGTGTGCTCGGCGCGGCTCACCAACAGCACATGATCGTGCCTTCGGCCGCGATGTTCGGAACCGTAATGGTCGGACGGGCCATCACGTTCGCCACGGAGTTGAGCGAGGTGATCTGCACCACGGGAATCGCAGCGGCGACTGAAGCACCACCGGCGACCGCGTCGAGCTGGTCATCAGAGAGCTCTTTCGTAAGAATCGCTTGCTCGGAGGCCTTCATCACGGACTCCACATCCTGCCGCGAGAAGGAGAAGCCCGCCTTCGGGCCCAGGTCGAGCACCTTCTTGGCGAACTCGTCCTCGTTGGTGATTGCGTCGACCTGCGTCTGCAGCGCTTTGTTCTTGGGCAGATATTCCTGGTAGAACTTGACGAAGTCTTCTTTAGCCATGAGGCCTCCCTGTTCGCGTTTTGGGCGACCCTTCCCAATACCATTCTTCCTTGATTTTTCGCAACTCGAAAACTTCGTCGCGGCGACCGACTCGGGCGCCTCAATTTGGCCAGTCCGTTTCAACTTCTTCTGCTCTTTCGCTTGGTTTTGTAAGAACCGGCGGCGGTCAGCGAACACGGCGGCTCCGGCAGAACTTTCCAGGAAAGCATGTGAGGATTTTTGCGCGACACCGGGCTCGCTGGTTCATGAGCGGCGCTCACGACTGCGCCCCAAAGCGGCCTAGCGCTCGCCGAGGCACGCCGTGAGCGGATCGGTTTTCTTGCGCCTTCGCGACGAGGTCACGCTCGAACTCGAATACGCGGACGAAACGCCGTTTGGCAGCGCGCTCGGAGCAGGCATCGAGCAGCGGCTCCGCCATGCGTGTCGCGCGATCCTCGAAGAACGCCAAGCGCACGGCATGGCGGACGTGGTGAAGCGATCGAAGGCGTTGCTCCAGGCGGCGTTCACGACCGCGCTCCAACCGCTCTTCGAAAGCCGCACGCGCCTTCGGGAAGAGTGCCTGTTCCCCGATCCGGAGCGCGTGCGACCGGTCGCGCTTCGCGTGCGGATCGAGGGCGGAGCGCAGCAGCGATTTCTTCTCGCGCCGAGCGCCGTGCGCCAGATCGCGCCATGGATCGCCGAATTTCAGCGTGGCACCCGGCGACCAAGCTCGACCCTCGGAAGCTCGCTATTCGACGCGTTCGCGGCTTGCGGCGCATTCAGCGAAGAGCCGGTCGAGAGCGAAGTCCCATCCCGCGCAGAAACGCTCTTCGTCGGCCACGCAAGCGTCGCCCATCTGCGCAACGCGCGCGTCTTGTTCGACCCGTTCTTCCCTGCGCGGAGCGTGCGCTATCCCGCCGACTATCAGCCGCTGCGCGCTGTCGACTTTCCGAACCTCGACGCGGTCTTCATCACGCACTCGCACCCGGATCACTTCGATCCGGTGTCGCTCTTCGGCCTGGGCGCGGACACGCGCATCTACGTTCCAGCGGTGGAGCGTGAGTCATTGCTCAGTCTCGACATGGCCGCGCGGCTCGCGGAGCTCGGCTTCTCGAATGTGGAACGTCTCGTCCCCGAGCAGACTGTGACGCTGCCGGGTGCCGACATTCTTGCGTTACCGTTCCTCGGCGAGCAGCCCACGACGG
>JAEUAF010000310.1 GCA_019695485.1 Sorangium sp. | reverse complement strand
GTGGCTCCGAGTCAACTCCCAAAACGATGGCTGGCTCCGGCGGCGCGGTCGCTACCGGAGGTCAGTCCACGACAGGCGGCAAGGCGGTCGCTACCGGAGGTCAGACCACGACAGGCGGCAGCGCGGGCGTCACAGACAGCACTTGGGTAGCCGCAAATACCGTGTCTTTGCGCGGCACGCTCCCGCTCGTGGCGCAGAACCAAGTTCTGAGCGCCCAGGCTCTCGCCACGCAACTTGCTGGCTACGACCCCGGCAGCCTGCTGCGTTGCGAGCTCGCGAGCCAGGCGGCATTGAGCGCCGCTGTGGATCGGATCGGTGGGGTGAGCTGGGGCTATTCGGTATCCAAGCTCGAAGACTTGAGTAAGCCCCAGCTACTCTCCGGAGTTCAACGCTTCGTGCAGTTTCCTTTGCTGACGGCCAACGCGGGCACGAGCGCAGCGCCCGCCGTCGAAATCGCCAAGGCCGATGTGGTCGCCGTGACCGACAGCGCCGCCTTATTTTACTCGCCAGCGCATGGCATCCTGTTGGTCGACACCTCGCAAGCCACACCTGCCTTTCGTTGCGCAACGCAGCTCCCGGGGCGGGTCAATCAATTCTACTACCACAATGGCCAACTGGTGGTGATGACGGCCGGGCAGAGCGATCGGCACGCCTACCTTCTCCACTTCAAAGTCAGCGGTTCAACGCTCGATTTCGTGGAGGCCGTCGATGTGGGGCAAGTCAGCATCCTCGATTCACGCCGCTTCAATGACCGTTTGGTCTTGTACACCGACATGAGTATGCCGAGCGCCGATCCGAGCCAAGCCGCAACCGGCGGCGGAGCTGCCCCGGTTCCCGTTTCCACGCAGCCGAACAAAGATCGGCAGCTCTTCGTGTACACGCTCGGGGACACGCTCGAGCCGGAGATGCACGACACGCTGATCGACAGCTCGCCGGGCCAGGATCGCCTGTTGAACGGCATTACCGCGGACACGCCGCTCAACAGCGTGGTCAGCACCTCCAGCTTTTTTGGCGCGAACCTGTGGGCGAGCGATCGCTACTTCGTAGCAACCGAGGAGGTGGCGACCACACGCCTCAGCGGCTGGACCACCCAAACTTACAACGTTTGCACGCAGAGCCACACTACGGATTCGCCGTACACTTATTGCTGGACCAACTACGAGACACGGCCCAATCCCGACTATGTTCCGCCCGACAATTCCGGAGGCGACCGCAGCTGCCAAGGCGTTACCCTGAGCGAGTGCCTGCACCAGGTAGCGCGCGTCTCAAACAAGACGATTCAAGTTCCCGTCGGCACGCAATGCGAACCCCGCAAGCGCACCAATTGGTTCTGCGACGCCTACGAGACACGCTCGACCACTTACCCGAACCTGCAAACGGACTCTCAGACCAAGCTCTTCATCTACGAATATACCGAGACCGGCTTCGTACAGCTCGACTCGCAAGTGCACGCAATCACGAACACGGATCTTGCCTCGCAAGACCCGAACGCCAAAGTCACCCAGCTCACGACCTCGAGCGAAACCTATGACCTCGCCGTGCCCGGCACGATACAGACGCTCTATTTCCAGAACGGCTACCTGTACGTCATTTCCAAGGGCACCCTGCAGGTCTACACGATGGGTGACAACTCGTTGGTGCGCACGGCAACACTGCCGGTGGTCAACGAGACGCTGCAGTCCTCTCTGTTTTCGAAGGACCAATTGGTGCTCAGCGATTTTGGCTGGCAAAGCGGCGACCACTCGACGCTACGCGTGGTCGACCTCAAGAACCCCGCCTTTCCTAGCCTGATCTCGAATAGCTTCCAGCTACCCGGCGGCCATCGCTCCATCTTCTTGTCGGACTTCGGGATCTTCACCGTGGGCAGCGTTAGCGTGCTCGACGGTCAGCCGGTGAACGCCCTCAAGCTCGGGCTGTTCGCGGACCCCTACGCCAGCGAAAAGGCCTACTCGATCCTGGCTACGGACCTGAACGGCGCTTGGCTCGGCGCCGAGGAAGCGCAGCTCTTCGATGGCGCCGAGCAGCGCTTCCTCCTGCCTTACTACGGCATTGACGCTCAGAACCACCCGCTGCAGCGCGTCGGCGTTTCGCGGATCAGCGCCGATGCGATCGTGAGCGAGGGCGCGGTCGTAGTCCCCGAGCCCGCCACGCGTGTGCGCGCGCTTCCGGGCACCCAGCCGACCTACATGAGCTTCGCAACCAATTCCATCGAGTGGTTTACGCCGAACAAGACCGAGTGGGCGGCGACACCCGTACTCGAGTACTACGAGCCAGAGAACGTATATCGCATCAGCGAGCAGGACGACTACGTCGAGATCGACAAGCTCGGCGAGCGTTGCGAGCTCTATTTCTCGAACGCACAGCGCATCAATCAGCGTCAAAGTGGTCAGCGCTCGAGCCGCTTCGCCTGCCACTCCCAAGGCGCGTCGGCCTACGGAAACCACCTGCTCTTCTCAGACACAGGCGTCGAATTCGACGCCGCCAGCTACGGAGTACGTGAGCTCAGCGCGGACGAGATCAGCGCCGATCGCGACGCCATCAGCCAGCGGCCGATCTGCGTACTGAAGGTCGAGCTCGTCGACAACGCCTATACGCTCGACTACCAAAATCTGCCCGCCGACGCGATGTTCACCTGCATGTCGCCGGACGAGTACCGAAAGCTCCAGACGACCCTATCGGCCAAACCGTAGGGCCGGAACCCAGTCCTGGCTCATCACGGTGGGTTAGAGCGGACCTCCCCACCGGTAACCCGTACAGAATAGGTTCCACCAGAAGGCCGGCAGCGAATCCGCACCACGGCAAGGTACAAGAAAGTTTACCAAGAGTCGCCGACTTCGACTCTCGCTCACTTAGTAAGTTTGTTCAGAGTGGCGACTGGCGAGCAAACTCCGCAGCCAGGGGTCCGACGTTGACAACTCTCGAGAGTCGCAGATAGCCTGCCCCGGCTTGGACAGACGCTGAGACTCAACGATGTCAACATGGTCCGGTAAGTTAGGGCGAGTCAGTCGACTGCTCAATCCGACGTGCATGCGCGCGACCATCCTCGCGCTCGATCACGGACTCACCATGGGTCCGCTGCCTGGACTCGAGCGAATTCTCGAGCGCTTGCAGGGGATCGGGCGAGACGCGCTCGATGCCGTCGTGCTGCACCAGGGCATGGTGCCTCGCTTCATGCCGCTCTTCGAGAGCGCGGACCGGCCCGGCCTCATCGTTCACCTCTCGGGGGCCACCCAGCTGTCGCCCGATGCCAGCGAAAAGCAGCTGCTCTGCACGGTGGAACACGCGCTGCGTCTGGGCGCGGACGGTGTTTCGGTACACGCCAATCTCGGCGTGAAATCGGAAAATCAGATGCTGGCCGATCTCGCCAAGGTCTCCCAATCCTGCCAACACTGGGGAGTTCCGCTACTCGCCATGATCTACCCGCGCCGCGAGGCCGGCCCGCTCGAGCCCGAGCACGTGGGCCACGCCATTCGCATTGCCATGGAGCTTGGGGTCGATCTGGTGAAGGTGCCATATACCGGTGACCGCGAGAGCTTTGCGCGCGTGCTCGAGGGCGTCGATATCCCAGTTTTCGTCGCAGGCGGCGCGCGACTGGAGAGCGAGCAGGAGATCCTGCACTTCGTCGACGACGCGCTCGGCGCGGGAGCCGCCGGGGTCACCTTCGGTCGCAATATCTTCCAGAGCCCAAACCCGAAGCGCATCGCGCGCGCGGTAACGGCGCTCGTGCACGGCCGAGCCGCCCTTTCCGAGGCCCTCATGCTGCTGGAAAGCGAGGAAGACGCAGCCTTCCACTCTGGCTCGGTGGCCATCCCGCGCGACGCGGGGGTCAGTGGTTTCTTCGGTTCGAGCGCGGTCGCGGCGTCTCGCGACAACGGCTAAGCTCGGGGCGCCCCAGCGCACGGCGCGCGTCCCGGCTCGGAGGCTTGGCAAGTGATTGGCAGCGAGCAAAACCCCACGCCGTCGGAAAATCAGGTCATGCTGCGCGAGTCGGCCGAGCGCGCGCGCCGACTATTCGAGCAAGACCCAGAGCTTGCGGCGCGGCGCTTCTCCGCGCAGTCGCAGCTCCGCTTTGAGCGGGCGGCCTCGAGTATCGAGCTCTTCGCCGCGGCCTGCGAGCTCTACGCAGAGCGGACGGCGCTTGCTTACCGTACGCTCGACAGCCGCGATTTCGCCAGGCTGACTTACGCCGAGCTGTGGGCGCAGACCGTGCGACTCGCAAGCGGCTGGCAGCGGGAAAAACTGGTTCGTGAGGGGGATTTCGTCGCCATCGTGGGTTTTGGTGGCCCAGACTTCTTGATCGCCGAGATGGCGTCGATCTACTCGGGCGCAAGCGCGGTACCGCTGCAAACCAACATGGCCAGCGCGGCGCTTCAGGCGATCCTGGAGGAAACGGCCACGCGCTGCGTCGTTTGCGACGGCGACCAGCTGCCCGCGATCACGGCGCTCTTGCCGCGCTGCCCCCAGCTGCGAAGCGTGGTCGCCTTCTCGTCCAGCGCCGACGATCGCCTCGGCGCGCGGCTTGCCCGAGCGCGGCAGGACGCTGCGTCGAGCGCCGTCAGCTTTAGCAGCATGGCAGAGCTCATGGCTGTCGGCAGCGGACCGCCACTGCCGCCAAGCTCGAACGCGCGGGCGGCCGATGCGCTGAGAACGCTGGTGTATACCTCCGGCAGCACGGGCTCGCCGAAGGGCGCCATGTTTCCCGAACGGGTCTACGCGCAGAAGTGGTCGGCCGCCCGCGCCCGCGCCTATCCGTTTCTGCCAGACTTCGAGCTGCCGCTGCCCGTCGCGTTCATTTTCGCGCCGCTCGGCCACCAAATGGGCAGCGAGCAATTGGCCGCGTCGCTGATGCGCGGCGCGCTGACCTATCTCGCGGTGAATGGCGATGTCTCTAGGCTATTCGAAGATTTTCGCGCGGCGCGCCCTACCTTCATCGGCCTAGTGCCGCGCGTCGCCAATCAAATCTACGAGGACTTTACGGCCGAGGTGGCGCGCCGCAGCGGTTTC
>JAEUAF010000683.1 GCA_019695485.1 Sorangium sp. | reverse complement strand
ACTCGCGACGCTCTCGCTCGAGGAGAGTGCAGCGCGCGTCGAGGTATTCGCGATCCCGCAGCTAGTCTCGCGTGCGAGTGTCGAGGATAAGGCGCTCTTGCCGTCATTCGTCTATTTTGGCCACGAGAGCGAGGGCGCGCTGCCGCTGCCTTGGGACGCGGACCGGCGCTTTGCGGTCGGTGAGTACGCGCGCACGCGAGCCGCCGAAGCGTTCTCCCGTGTGATCTCGAGCGCGAAGAGCTGGCTCTCGCACGCCGGGATCGACCGGCGCGCGGCCCTGCTTCCGCTCGCCGCGCCGGAGGACGTCGAAAAGATCTCTCCCGTCGAAGCGTCGTTTCGCTTCCTCGACCACCTAGTGGAGGCGTTTCGTGCCAGGTTTCCCGCGCACGGGGAGCTTTCGGACCATGAGGTCGTGCTCACCGTGCCCGCTTCATTCGACGCGGCAGCGCGCGATCTGACAGTGGAGGCTGCTGCGGCGGCCGGCTTGGATCGCTTGACCCTGCTCGAAGAGCCGCAAGCCGCGCTCTACGCCTGGATTGAAGCTGCCGGCGCTGACTTCCGCAAGCACCTCACGCCCGGGGACCGTATCCTGGTGATCGACGTGGGCGGCGGCACCACGGACTTCTCCATGATTTTGGCAGGCGAAGAAGACGCGTCACTCACGCTGTCGCGCATCGCCGTGGGCGACCACATTCTGCTCGGTGGTGACAACATGGATCTGGCGCTGTCTCATGCCGTGCGCCAGAAGCTCATGGCAAGCGGCCACGAAATCGATCGCTTTCAGCTCTCCGCGCTGACGCATGCCTGTCGCGCTGCGAAGGAACGCTTGCTCTCGGACAGCGCCGTCGAAAGCGTGCCTGTCGTGGTGGCCGGGCGCGGTTCGCAGTTGCTTGGCAACTCGCTCAGAACCGAGCTTTCTCGCACGGAAGTCGAGGCGCTGCTCGTCGAAGGCTTTTTTCCCCGCGTCGACGCCGCGGCCTCTCCCGCCGTGCGCGCGCGGGCGGGGCTCGCGCAGGTGGGGCTGCCGTATGCGGCAGATCCGGCGATTACCAAGCATCTGGCGCGCTTTCTGCGCCGACAACTCAGCGCTGAAGAGGCGGCGAATGCAGGCGCCGGGCGCGCCCCGCGGCTCTTGCATCCGACGGCGGTGCTCTTCAACGGTGGTGTCGTGAAGGCACAGGGTCTGCGTGAGCGATTGCTTTCTACGCTCAATGGCTGGCTCAGCGAAGATGGCGCCCCGCCCGTGCGTGTGCTCCCGGGCGAAGATCCAGATCTCGCCGTGGCGCGGGGTGCCGCTTATTTCGGTCGCGTTCGGCGCGGCAAGGGTCTGCGCATTCGGGGCGGTACGGCGCGCGCGTACTACGTCGGGATCGAGAGTCCGATGCCCGCCATCCCCGGGCTGGAGCCGCCGCTGAGTGCGCTGTGCGTCGCTCCCTTCGGGATGGAGGAAGACTCGCACGCGCGCTTGCCGGAGAGCGAGCTCGGCGTGGTAGTTGGCGAACCGGTGTCGTTTCGCTTCTTCGGCTCGAGCGTGCGTCGCGCCGATTTGCCAGGCACGCTGCTCGAGTCCTTCAAAGCGGACGAGCTCGAAGAACTCGCGCCCATCGAGGTGACGCTACCGGCCGAGGGCCGTCGGCAAGGCGATTTCGTGCCGATTCGCCTGGAGGCATCCGTGACCGCGATCGGTACCTTGAAACTCGAGGCTTTGCCGCTCGAGCCGCTTCACTCCGACGAGCGCTGGAAGGTCGAGCTCAACGTTCGCAAAGAAGAGCCATGACGTCCGCAGAGATCGTCGGCATCGATCTGGGAACTACGCATACCGTCGTCGCTCATGCTGCCGCGGCAGCCCCCACTCCGCGCGTATTCCCAATTCGGCAGTTGGTTTCTGCTTCCGAGTTGCAGGAGTTGCCGCTGCTCTCTTCGGCGCTCTACGCGCCGCTGCCGGGTGAACTTCCGGCTGAGCAAGACGCCGAATATATCGTTGGGGACTACGCACGGCGTCGAGGTCAAGAGGTGCCGGGGCGGCTGATCGCATCCGCGAAGAGTTGGCTCACCTACGCCGCGGTCGACCGCAGCGCCGCAATTCTGCCATGGGGGATCGAGCCAAACGACGCGCTGTTGCGCCTGTCCCCAGTCGAAGCCAGCCGACGCGTGCTCGAACACGTGCGCCGCGAGTATGACCTCAAATTCCCCGGCCAGAGGCTGGAAGAGCAATCGATTGTGCTGACTGTCCCGGCTTCGTTCGACGTCGTGGCGCGCTCGCTCACGGTGACGGCGGCGGAGCGCGCGGGCCTGCGGGTTCGACTGCTCGAGGAACCGCAGGCCGCTTTTTACGATTTCATGGCTGCGGTCGGCGAGGAAGGCGTCGAGCGCCTATTGCTCGCCGACCGCGAGCGCGCGACCGTGCTGGTCTGCGACGTCGGTGGTGGAACCACCGATCTTACCCTGATTGAGGTCAAGCGTGGCGCCGAGCGCAGGCTCGAAGTCGAGCGTGTCGCGGTGGGTCGCCACCTCTTGCTCGGTGGCGACAACATCGACTTGGCGCTCGCGCACCGACTCGAGGCTGCCTTCGTAAACCCCTCGGAACACCTGCCCCCGGCGCGCTTCAGCCAGCTGGTCCTGGCCTGTCGTCGCGCCAAGGAGCAGCTCCTTTGCGAGAATCCGCCGGACAGCGTCGAAGTCACGTTGGCCCGTGCGGGCGCCGCACTGGTCGGCTCGACTCAGTCGACATCGCTCAGTCGGGAGCTGGTGGAAGAGCTAGTCTTTTCCGGCTTCCTCCCCAAAGTGCGGCGCGACGAGACGCCCGTGCGCGGGCGCGCCGGGCTGATCGCCTTTGGGCTGCCGTACGAGCACGACGCCGCCATCACCCGTCACCTCGCGCAGTTCTTCGCTCGCCATACCCAGCAGCAAGCGCCCGACGCGCTGCTCTTGAATGGTGGGATGTTTCGCGCGCCGCGTGTCGCCAAGCACTTGGCAGAGGTGGTCGCGGCTTGGAGCGACAGGGAGCTCTTGCTGTTGCCGCATCCAGACCCCGATCTCTCCGTGGCGCGCGGCGCCGTCGCGTTTGGGCTCGCGCTCGCCGGACATGGATTGCGCATTGGAGGCGGTAGCCCGCAGGGGTTTTATGTCGGCGTCGAGGCTCAAGGCCAGCGGCGCGGCTTGGCCGTGGTGCCGCGGGGCTCGCGCGAAGGCGAGCGCCACCGCAGCACGTTGCGTGGTCTGACGCTGCGCGTCGGGCAACCCGTGCGTTTCGAACTTTATGAGCCGGAGACCCGTGCGGCGGATGCCCCGGGCGCTCTGGTGGCTCTCGATGATGACGAGTTCGAGGCCTTGCCGCCACTCATCGCGAGTTTCGAGCGCGCAGAGACGAGCCAAGAGACGGAGCTCGACGTCGCGCTCGAAGGCGAGCTCAGCGCGATTGGCACCCTCGATCTTTCGTGCGTCGAGCTCGAGCCCGCGGGCGCCGAGGCGCGGCGCTTTGGTCTCGCCTTCGACCTACGAGCCAAGGCGCCGAAGGAACCGAGCGAACGCCCCAGCGCCGAGCGCGGCGCCCCGCTCGGCGGTCAGCGCCTCGAGCAGGCGCGCGCGCTGATCCTACGCGTTTTCGGCAAAGGGCGCAGCGACGTCAAGCCGCGCGAGACTAAAGACTTCGTGCGCGAGCTCGAGCGTTGCCTCGGTGAGCGCCGTAGCTGGACGACCGAAGTCAATCGGTCAATCGTCGACGCAATTTTGCCGCACCATGCCGCGCGCCGCCGCTCGGAAGATCACGAGCGCGTGTTCTGGATGCTGAGTGGCTATTGCTTGCGTCCCGGATTCGGTCATCCAAACGACAAAGCGCGCGTCGGGGTGTTGGCTCCGCTGTTCGAGTCGGGCCTTTCGTTTCCCGAGCAGGCGCGGAGTTGGCAGCAGTTTTTCATCGCCTTCCGGCGCATCGCGGCTGGACTATCGGAGCACACGCAGATCAGCGCGCGCTCCCTCGTGGACCCGCACCTCGCCCCCGCCTCGCTCAAACTCAAGAAATCCAAGCAATTTCGGCCGCTGGCGTCCGAGGAGATGCTCGAGTTTGCGGCCTTCCTCGAGCGGGTTCCCGTCGAGCTTCGCATGGACCTTGGCGCCTGGGTTCTCGACCGAACCTGGTCGAGTCGTGATCCGCGTTTGTGGGGGGCGCTCGGGCGCATTGGAGCGCGCGTCCCGGCGTTTGCGAGCGTGCATCACGTGGTGCCGCCATCCGCCGCCGAGCGTTGGCTCGATCACTTACTGCGCGAGCGCTGGCAGGACGTCCCCACGGCGCCGCGCGCGGCGCTCGAACTCTCACGGGTGACCTTGGATCGCGCACGCGATGTAAGTGAAAGTGTTCGGCTAGAGGTCGCGAAGCGTCTTCAAGCGGTGCACTCGAATCCGATCTGGATTCAAGCGGTGCGTGAATTCGTAGCCGTCGACGAACAGGAGCGTGCGGACTGGTTCGGTGAGGAGCTTCCAGTCGGTTTGCATCTGCGAGAGGCAGAGGAGTAGCTAGGCGTCCGGTCGAAGGCGTTAGCGTCGGGCGTGGCAACAGCTATGATTAGGGAATGGGAAGGCCGCGAGCGGCGTAAAGCTTCTCGGGCGTGCCCGCCATGAGTCGTCCGAGTTTCCCCCGAACAACCAGCTCGTTTCGCTCGAAAAACCAGCGAGACTGCTTCAGATTTTGGGTTTTCGGGGCCCGCGAGTCGCGGCACACTCGAGGCTCGATGAGCACGCGCTTCGCTTCCCTGTGGCTGGCCATGGCGGCGCTTTTCTTCGCTCTCGGAGCAGCCGCTGACCAAGGCGCGGCCGACAACACGATCGAGTTTCGCGTTCACACTCACAACGACCGCGGGCTAGTGCGCTGCGGCCTGTTCACTCGCAGCGGCTGGCTGCGGTCGATCGTCAGTGGGACCAGCGTGAAGATTCAGGGTGGCTCAGCGGTGTGCGTTTTCCACGCGGTGCCCAGGGGCACCTACGCGATTTCCGCGTTCCACGACGAGAATCGCAATGGGAAATTCGATCGCAGCGCTCTCGGTTGGCCGATCGAAGACTACTGCATGTCACGCGGCGCGCGCGGGCGCCTCAAGCCGCCCAGCTTCGATGCGGCAAAGTTCGACTACGGCGGCGGCTTGCGTCGGCTCGACGCAGTGATGGACTGAGCCGCGTCGTGGCCCCGCTTAGCGGGGCGGCAGCGTGCTTGCCGGCGCGGGGAGCGTGTCGGGGGGAAGTTTCGCCTCGACTCGGGGCAATGAAATCCAAAAGGCGCTGCCGGCGCCGACGTCGCTGACGACGCCGATCTGCCCGCCATGCGCCTCCACGGCCATCTTGGCGAAGGCGAGTCCGAGCCCGCTGCCTAGCCGCGCCTTCTGCCCCTGAACCTGCGCGAACTTTTCGAAGATGCGCGACTGATCCTGGCGTGCGATACCGGGGCCATCGTCCTTCACCTCGAGGCGCGCGCTGGCTCCTTCGCCGCGCACGGAGAGCGTGATGGATCCGCTTTCCGGGTCCGTGAATTTGATGGCATTGCCGAGCAAGTTCGCGATCACGCGCCGAATCAGCGGGACATCCACGTTCACCTCGACGTTGCTGTCGGCGCGCAGCGCAAAGTTGCGCTCGCCAGCGGCGCGCCGGTGCGCATGGTGTAGTTCGCGAGCGAGCAGCGAGAGGTCGTGGCAGGCGCAGGTGAGCGGCATCTGTCCCGCCTCCATGCGACTCACATCCAACATTTGGGTGATCATCTCGACTAGCGTTCCGACGCAGTCGCTGGCGACCCCGAACGTCTCCTGCGCGTCCGCGTCGTCCCTGGCGAGCGTTGGCCGCAGGGCGTCGAGCGAAAGCCGCAAGGCCAAAAGTGGAGACTTCATGTCGTGTGCGATCATGTGCGTCAGGTTGTCGCGCAGTCGCTCGAGCTCTTCCAGCCGCGCGTTGGTCTCCTTGAGCGCGGTCTGTTGTCGCCTGAGGGCGAGATGGGTGCGGACGCGCGCGTCCACCTCGTCGAGCTGGAACGGCTTTCTCACGTAGTCGACGCCGCCGACCTCGAAGGCGCGCAGCTTGTCCTCCGATTCGTCGAGCGCGCTGATGAAGAGGACCGGAATTTCTTTGAGCTTTGGATCGGCCTTCAAGCGGCGGCAGACCTCGTAGCCGTCCATGCCGGGCATCGTGATGTCGAGCAGAACCAGCTCTGGCGGGCTGGCGCTCGCTGCGCGCAGCGCGGTCTCGCCGTTGGGGGCCGGCCGCACTTTGTAACCTCGGCCTTTGAGCATTCCGGTCAAAAGCTGCAGGTTTGCGGTGGTGTCGTCGACCACGAGAATGTCCCCCAGGTGGGACGGCGCAGGCGGGGTTTGGGTCATGGCGGGTTCGGCTCCAGTAGGCCGCGCAGGCGTTCGTAGTTGAACTGTCGAGCGGCGGCGTCGAGCTCGGTCGCGAGCTCGGGGTCGTATCTGCCCATTTCCCTGGCCAGACTCCGCACGCGATCGATGTCCGCTTCGTCGAGCGCGCTGCGGGCCGCGGAGAAGAGCTCTGCGGGCACACCGTCGCCCGTTCGCTCGGCCTCGGGGTCTGGTGGCGTCGGGTCCGGTCTGACAGACTCCGAGAGACTCGTGTTTGGGTCTGCGGAGGAATAAGCAAAGCTGACGCCGAGTAGGTTGGAGAGCTTCTCGAACAGCTCGGACTCCCGGAAGGGCTTGCCGAGCACGTCGTCGGCGCCCGCGGCCAGCTGCTGCTCGCGCTCCTCCGCGAAGACGCTGGCGCTGACGGCGATGATCTTGGCAGCGTGCTCCGAGCGAGTTTTGCGAATGCGGCGGATGGCGTCCGCGCCGTCCATGACCGGCATCTGCATGTCCATCAGCACGCAGTGCGGACGGAAGCGTGAATAGAGCGCCACGGCCTGCGCGCCGTCGCTGCACTCCATGGTCTCGAAGCCGGCGCGGCCCAGCATATCCGAGAGCAGTCGTCGGCTGTCGGCGGCGTCGTCGACGATCAGAATCCTGAGCGCAGGCTGCCCGTCCGCGAGCCTCAGCAGCTGACGCGTCTGGGGGGCGAGCTGTTCGCCCTCGGGAGCCATCTCCAACAGCAGCTCCACGCGAAAGACCGTGCCTTGGCCGACGTTGCTCTGGATCTGAATGTCCCCACCCATTAGTCGCGCGAAGCTGCGGCTCAGCGCGAGTCCTAGGCCGGTGCCGAGCTCCGCGCGTCGCCCTGCACCCACTTGCTCGAACTCTTGAAACAAGCGCGCCTGGTCTTCTGGACTGATCCCAGGGCCGGTGTCTTCGACCTCCAGCACGAGTAGCCACCCCCCGCTGCGCGCCTGCGTGCGTGCGCGCAAGATGACGCTGCCGCGTTCCGTAAACTTCAAGGCGTTGCTGAGCAGGTTGGACAATACCTGTCTGATCTTGCCCGCGTCCGCGATTGCCACCGGCGGCGTATCCGGCGCCACATCGATACGAAGGTCGAGCCCCTTGGCGCTGGCCTTTGCAAAGAACAGCGACTGCAGGTCGGAGATCAGCCGCGACGGCGAGAAGGGCGTCAGGTTCAGCGTTGCGCGATTCGCTTCGATTTTGGAAAGGTCGAGGACGTCGTTGATCAGGGTCAGCAGGTGCTCCCCATTGCGATCGATAATCTTGAGACGCTCGCGTTGTTCCTCGTTCAACGTCGGGTCGCGCCGCAGCAACTGCGCGAAGCCGAGGATCGCGTTCATGGGGGTGCGGATTTCGTGCGACATATTGGCGAGAAAGCGCGTCTTCGCGAGGCTAGCCGCTTCGGCGCGCGCCTTGGCTTGCTCGAGCGCGGCGACACGCTTGCGCTCGGTAATATCGATGCTGGTGCCTTCGACGTGCAGCGGGTGCCCATCCAGGTCGCGGACCAGTCGCGCGTTCAGCAGAATCGAGAGCGGAGCCCCGCTCTTGCTTCGCAGCTCCAACTCCACATTTTCCACGCGCCCGGTGGCTAGCAAATTTCCCGCCACCTTCTCGCGCACAGCCGGGTCGTGAATTGCCAGCGGAGTCGAGAGCTCGGCGTCGGCCAAGAGGTCCGCCGGCGAGTCGAAGCCCAGCATGCGTGCCTGGGCGCGATTCACTTGCAGCGCGTGACCCTCGAGTGTCGAGCGAAACATGCCGGCGGGGGCCTCTTCGAAGATGCTGCGGTAGCGCTCTTCGCTTTCTCTGAGGGCGTTCTCTGCGCGCCTGCGCGTGATCAGAACCCAACTCAAGATGATGATCGTGCCGCCGAGGACGCCGATCAAAGCGAGTGCGGCCAGGATTTGTGTGCGGTAGGTGGCGTAGAACGACGCGGGTCGCCCGATGACGCGCGTTCCTGGAGGCAGACTCGCGAGTGACAGGCCAAAGCGCCGCATCGCTCGGTAGTCGACGGCCATTCGACTCGGCGACTGAGTGACGATCGGGATCTGGCTGGCAG
>JAEUAF010000588.1 GCA_019695485.1 Sorangium sp. | reverse complement strand
ACAGTCGCCCCCGCCCGCGCCGGCAGCGAAGCCGCGCCCACAGCGCAGTTAGCCGCCGCCGGCGCGGCGTCGGCAGCGCCCCACCCCGCTCCCGAACAAATCCAGCTCGACGAAGCACCCGCCAAGCCCAGCGTCGCGAGTGGCGCCCAAGCCCCAGCGGCAGCCAGCGGTTTGAGACCCGCTGCCGGCTCACCGGCGGGCGGCTTGCCGATGCGACCCGCCACCGGTGCGGTTCAGGCCGCGATCGGTAGCGTAATGAGCGCGGCACGGGCGTGCGTGGCCGGCGGCGCCGCCTCGCCGGCGCAGATCACGTTTGCCTCGGACGGCTCGGTGTCGAGCGTCAGCGTGAGTGGGCCCGCCGCGGGCACTGCGGCTGCGAGCTGCATCGAGGCCGCCTTACGAAGGGCCCGCGTGGCACCGTTCGCGAGCCCTACGTTCAGCCTCGGTGTGTGGGTTCGACCGTGAGGTTACTGCTCTCGGACTCGCGCCATTTAGCGGAACCGGCGTTCAGCGTTGCCGCTGGCGTCGAGCCGCGTTGACAAGTGGGCCCCCTTCGCTCATAGTCCCCGGCCTTCCCGGCCCGGTTGATGGGCCGACCCTTTTCCCGAAAGACTACGAGGCCATCGGAATGGTTTCCTCGACCCGTCAGACCGAGCGTCGTCGCGCGATGAACAAGAGCCGCAACGGTCGCGCCAACAAGAAAGCGCGAGTTCGCGCTGGCACCCCCGCCTTCCCGGTTCATCCGGAAGGCTATTCCTCGAGCGCACCCGACGCCAAGAAGGCGAAAGAATAAGGCCAAGCGATGGCAAATCACGCGTCTGCAGATAAGCGTAACCGTCAGCGAATCGTTCGCACCACCCGCAACCGCGCCATCACGAGCTCGGTGCGCACTGCCGTGAAGCGGGCTCGTGCCGCGATCGCCGGTGGTGACACCAAGGCCGCGGCCGAGACGGTCAAGGCCGCCAGCCTGGCGCTCGCCAAAGCAGCGAGCAAAGGCGTGCTTCACACCCGCGCCGCTTCTCGCGTCACCTCGCGAATTCAGTCCGCGCTAGCCAAGCTCAGCCGTTGAGCCGGGGGCTTGCCCCGAAACTGAGCTAATCTGCCGGACCGTGAGTGACGAGGTCGCGGCAGCGCAGGAATTCGAGCGAAGCCTAATCGGCAGCGTCGTTTCCGGAAAGTACCGGATCGATCGCCTGCTTGGCCGTGGTGGGATGGGAGCTGTCTTTCAGGCAACCCATCTCACCATTGGTAAGCGAGTCGCGCTGAAGTTCCTGAACCGTGATGCAGCGGGTGACCGCGACGCGGCAGAGCGATTTCAGCGCGAAGCACTCGCCGCAAGCGTGGTCGAGAGCTCGCACATCGTACAAATCTTCGACTCCGGCGTGAGCGAGGACGGGCTGCCGTTTCTCGTCATGGAGCTCCTGGGCGGCGAGGATCTGCGCGCGCGGCTCAAGCGCGAAGAACGCCTGTCCGTCGAGGCTGCGTGCAGCATCGCGGCCCAAGTGCTGCGAGCGCTGGTACGCGCGCATGCCGCGGGGCTCGTGCACCGCGACTTGAAGCCGGACAACGTGTTCCTGGGTCAGCGCGACGACGCCGCGCTGTTCGTGAAGATCGTCGACTTCGGGGTTTCGAAGCTTTCGCGGGGCTCCACGCTGAACACGCTCACGCGACGCGGCACCGTCCTCGGCACGGCGTACTACATGTCGCCGGAGCAAGCTCAGGCCTTCCCCGACATCGACGGTCGTACGGACTTGTTCAGCGTCGGTGCGATTCTGTACGAATGCTTGGCGGGGCGTCCGCCGCACGTGGCGCCGACGTACGAAGCGGTACTGATCGCGATTTGCACCAAAGATCCGGACGACCTGCGCTCGCTCGCGCCCGCGGTGCCGCGAGCGCTGGCCGACGTCGTGCATCGCGCGCTGGCGCGTGATCGCGATCAACGCTTCGCGAGCGCGAAGGCCATGCTCGACGCGCTGAACGAAGCCGTGCCCGATGCGCTCGCGCCGCGTTCGGATTCACTGACCTCACACTCAGGCGCATCGTTCGTGTCGGGCACCCAGGCCGTCGACGTCGGCCCCTTCGCAAGCACTTCACGCGCCGAGCTTTCCGGCCGTCGCCGCAGCGTGCGCACGATCGCGATGGGAGCTGTCGCGCTGCTGGCTGGCTTCGCGCTCACGGCGCTCTGGGTCGGCGGGCGCAACACAGTAGCCACTGGCCCCGCGGCGGCCTCCGCCCTGCCGAGCGACCACGCCGCGCTGACGCCGTCGCTGCTCGAGGCGAAACGACCCGCCCAGGCCGGGAGTCAGAGCGCCCCACTCGCGAGCTCTACGACGCAATCTTCCGCCCTACCCAATCCACGCGCGAGCGCCTCCGCCTTTGGCGGCTCGCCGCACAAGGGACGCGTCACGGCGCACCCACGAAACGCCGCCGGCGTGGCCCAAGGGCTCGAGCTCAGCGATCGCGAACCGTAGCGGGCAGCGGCGGGTTCGACCCGGGAGCTTTCCCGGTGCGCCCGCACGCCAGTGATTTTTGTGAGCCCGCCGGGCGGCGCTGCCCGTCAACAGAACGACCCTGTCCTGGGCGCGTTGCGCAACGCACTCCTGTCCATTCCCCGAACAAAATTCTACTTAGCTCGCATGTCCCGAGCTGATGCGATTTTGCTGCGGCCGCTTTCGCTCGTCAGCGTGCCGGCACGCGGCCCAAACGGAGCACCTCTATGAGAATACGCCTTGCCGCCGCCTCGAACCTCGCATCTTTCGTCCTGCTCGCGGCGTGCGGAACAGGCAGCATCGGCGGAGACGGCGTGGGCGGTAGCTCGACCAACGGGGGCACTCCCAATGCGCACGGCGGGCAGAGTCCAACTTCCGGGGGCGGCGTGACGCAGGGCGGGGCCACGCAGGGCGGCTCGCCGCAGGGCGGTGCCACGCAAGGTGGCATGACCCAAGGCGGCTCGACTTCCCCTAACGGCGGCTCTCTAAACCCGGGCAACGGTGGGGCTCTAGTCGCGGCCGGAGGCAGCAGTTCCGGCGGGCAAGTCTCAAATGCCGGTAACCCCGCGACCGCGGGCGGCTCAAGCGCCGGAGGCTCGGCTGGCGGTGTCACCGCAAGCGGCGGCAGCGGCGGCAGCGGAACGGCGGGCGCAACGAACAACCGCGGCGGAGCGGCAGGGACCGGCAACGGCGGCAGCGGCACGGGAGGCGCCAGCAAAGGCGGTGCAGGCGGCACGACCAACGGCGGCACGACCAACGGCGGCTCCGGTAGCGGCGGCGCGAGCAAGGGCGGGACCGGGTCGGGAGGCGCCGGCAACGGCGGCACCGGCGCGGGTGGGACCGGCAAAGGCGGCGCAGGCTCCGGTGGCGCGAGCGGCGGCACGGGCTCGGGCGGCACGACCTCGACCGGCAATACCTTCAGCCAATGTCGGTTTCACTTTGGCACCATCGATTCCAAAGCGAAGTCCGGCGGAACCGCGATGATCTCGCAGCTCGACTTCTTCACGCCCGGTTGGATGCAAGGGGAAGCCTTCGACCAAGCGTACGTGTGCACGGAGGGCAATGCCGGTGGCGCGCTCGCCAATCAAGTGCCCGTGGTGGTCGCGTACATTTCCGCTGCCTACGTGAAACGGCACTTCGGGCTCTGTGACTGCAACGTCACGACGTGCGGCGCCAACAACGACCTCTGTCACGCGGGCGCGCAGTACATCTCGCAGAATCTCACGGCGATCGTGAATGCGTACAAGAGCTACTCGCAAGGCTACGCGAGCTGCTACGGCACGACCCGCCCGATCATCTTCGAGATGGAGCCCGATTGGTATCAGTACACAAATAGCTCGCAGACCCAGCCGTGGTCGGCCACCCAAGCCGGGCAAATCATGGGGCAATTGGTGGCCGCGCTGAAGAGCTCGTTGCCCAATGCGCGCTTCTCGATGGACGCTTCGCCCTGGGTCGGGCCAAATAATGGCACCGATAACGGCGCCCAATGGTACTCGAACTTCAACATGAGCCTGTTCACGTTCGTGAACACCTCGGGCGGCGGCACCAACGCCAACACGGCCAAGATTCGCTCGAGCAACAACATGACTTGGGCGGGGCTCAGCCAAGTCACGGGCAAGCCGATCTTGGCGGACACCGGCTACGGGGCGAATGGCGTTTCCGCCGGTCACGATCCGAATTGGGACGTGGTGGCGAACATCAACGCGCGCATGGCCGACGGCGTGGTTTCGATCGCGCAATACAATCCGAATACGAACTGGGGCAGCACCATTTCGAGCATTCGCAGTCAGCTCAATACGCCCAAGTTCTGCCCGTGACGCGCGGGCGGCGAGCCGCCTGCGCCATTTTCATCGCGGGGCTGCTCGCGCTCGGTTGTGGCCGCAGCACGACCTCGCCGCGCAAAGAGAGCAAGAGCGGCGCGCCGGCGCCGATGCCTCGCCTGCTCGTCGAGCCGAGTCGCTTCGACTTCGGAATCGTCGAAGAAGGCGGCGCGCTGGCACACGTCTTCACACTGGAAAACCACGGCACCGCCCCGCTCATGGTGCAGGCCATGCCCACGCTGCAAGGCTGCACCGGTGAAGCAGTTCCGCGACAGCTCGCGGCCGGTGCCCGCGGAGAGCTGCGCGTGCGCTGCGTGCC
>JAEUAF010000579.1 GCA_019695485.1 Sorangium sp. | reverse complement strand
CGTGGCGTGGCTGGCTCGACGCTTGGGGGCGGCGTTGGCGGCGCGGCGGGCGGCGTCGCAAACGGAACGGGGCTCGGCGCCACTGCGGGGACGACGGCTGCGGGCGCGCTCAGCGGCGCTGGCGCTGACCTCGGCCGAGCGAGCGGCACGAATTGCTCGCTCGGCGTTGCAGCGCCAGCCAGGGGCGGCGGGTCGAACTCACTTACGGCGGGGCTTCTCGTGGCGTTGCTCGCATGGCGGCGGCGCGCACGCGCCGTGCTCTCGTCCCGCCCGACTCGGGACACTACGCTTGGAGTAGCGGCAATGAGCGTCCTCGCTCCGCGCGCTCGGTGTACGCGGCGAGCTCGTTGAAGTTGAGATACCGATAGATCTCCTTGGCGAGGGGATTCAGCCCCGCGGTGGCCTTCAGATACTCCTCGCGCGTTGGCAGCCGTCCCAGAATGCCCGCCACCGCCGCCAGTTCCGCGGAACCCAGAAACACGTCGGCGCCCTTACCGAGGCGATTCGGGAAGTTTCGCGTCGAGGTGGAGATCACGGTCGAGTTCTGGGCGACGCGCGCCTGATTGCCCATACACAGCGAACAGCCGGGGATCTCGGTGCGCGCACCGGCCAGCGCGAAGGAATTGTAGTGCCCCTCGTGCATCAGCTGCTCCTTGTCCATCTTGGTGGGCGGCGCGACCCACATGCGCGTGGGGACGGCGTCGCCAAACTCCTTGAGCAAGCGCGCGGCCGCCCGGAAATGACCGATATTCGTCATACATGAGCCGATGAAGACCTCATCGATTGGGCGCCCCGCCACCTCACTCAGGGTCTTGATGTCGTCGGGATCGTTCGGGCACGCGACGAGCGGCTCCTTGATCTCGTTCAGATCGATCTCGAAGATCTTCACGTACTCGGCGTCCGGATCCGGCTGCAGCAACACGGGGTTCGCGAGCCACGCTTCCATCTCGCTCGCGCGGCGCTCGAGCGTCTTCGGGTCGCCGTAGCCTTCGGCGATCATCCAGCGCAGCATCACCACGTTGCTCTTCAGGTATTCGATCACCGGAGCGGTTCCCAAGCGGATCGTGCAGCCTGCGGCAGAGCGCTCCGCCGTGGCGTCGCTGAGCTCGAAGGCTTGTTCGACCTTGAGCTCCGGCAGCCCCTCGATTTCGATGATGCGCCCGCTGAAGATGTTCTTTTTGCCCTGCTTGGCCACTGTCATGTCGCCCGACTTCAGGGCGGCCCAAGGGATAGCGTTCACCAGATCTCGCAAGGTGACACCGGGCTGCAATTCACCTTTGAAGCGCACCAGCACGCTCTCGGGCATATCGAGCGGCATCACCCCTTGCGCGGCAGCGAATGCCACTAAGCCCGACCCGGCCGGGAACGAGATGCCGAGCGGAAAGCGGGTGTGCGAATCGCCTCCGGTGCCCACCTGGTCCGGCAGCAGCATGCGGTTGAGCCAGGAGTGGATGATGCCGTCGCCAGCGCGCAGCGCGACGCCGCCGCGCTGCGTGAAGAACTCCGGCAAGGTCTCCTGCGTTTCGATGTCGACCGCCTTCGGATAGGCGGCCGTGTGGCAAAACGACTGCATCACGAGGTCAGCCGTGAAGCCCAGGCAGGCGAGCTCCTTGAGCTCGTCGCGCGTCATCGGGCCGGTGGTGTCCTGCGAGCCGACGGTGCCCATGTGCGGTTCGCAATAGGCGCCTGGGCGCACTCCGGGCAGACCACACGCGCGCCCCACGACTTTTTGCGCCAGCGTGTAGCCCTTGCCGGTGTCTTTCGGCGTCGGAGCTTCTTTGAACACGCTGGAGGCAGGAAGCGACAGCGCCTTGCGCGCGCGCCCACTCAGCGTTCGCCCAATAATCAGGGGAATTCGCCCACCGGCGCGCACCTCATCGAGCAAGACCTCGGTCTTGAGCTCGAAGCGCGCAATGACCTCGCCTTGTTCGTTTTCGACCTTGCCGGCGTAGGGGTAGATGCGAATGACGTCGCCCATCTTCATCGCGGTGACGTCGCACTCGATCGGCAGCGCTCCGGAATCCTCCATGGTGTTAAAGAAGATCGGCGCGATCTTGCCGCCGAGCACCACGCCGCCGGTGCGCTTGTTGGGCACGTGCGGAATGTCGTCGCCCATGTACCAGAGCACGCTGTTGGTGGCGCTCTTGCGCGACGAGCCCGTGCCGACCACGTCCCCGACGTAGGCCACGGGGTGCCCCTTGGCCTTCACCTCGTTCAACTGCGCGAGAGCGTTGTGGATACCTTCGCGCGGGTTCTTCAGCATCGCCAGCGCGTGGAGCGGGATGTCGGGGCGCGACCAGGCGTCTTGCGCGGGCGACAGATCGTCGGTGTTGGTTTCACCCGGCACCTTGAACACGCTGACTGTGATCACGTCCGGGAGCAGCGCTCGCCGCGTGAACCATTCGGCGTCCGCCCAGCTCTGGAGCACGCGGACTGCGTTTGCGTTTCCGCTCTTCGCGCGTGACTCGACGTGTTCGAACATGTCCGCCACGAGCAGCGTGTTGGCAAGCTCGTTGGCGGCGAGCGCTCCGAGCTCCGGGCTGTCCAGCAATTTCACCAAAGGAGCGACGTTGTAGCCGCCGAGCATGCTGCCGAGCAGGCGCACGGCGAGCGCGGGTGTCACGAGCGGGCTCGCTGCGCTGCCCTCCGCGACCGCTGCCAAGAATGCCGCTTTGACCTTGGCGGCCTCATCGACGCCTGGCGGAATGCGATTGCTCAGGAGATCGACCAAGAATGCTTCTTCACCGGCGGGCGGTGCCTTCAACAACGCGACCAGCTCTTGCACCTGTTTCGCGCTGAGCGGAAGCGGCGGGATCCCTTGGCTTTGGCGTTCGCTGGCGGCGGTTCGATAGGCTTGGAGCATGGCTGCTGGCTTTCGGGGGTTCGTCGCGGCTAATCAGCCGAGATGATTGAAAGAACTTCGAATCGGGGGCTCGGCCAAGAACGCGCGGCGCTTGGCCTTCGGGAAGACTGGACCAAAACCCATCATGCGTCTAACGAGTAATTTGCATCGCGCTCATGCGATAATCGCATAATGGACTTGTTGCTGATGCGCTCGCTGCTGGCTGTGGCCGAGCATGGCGTAGTAACGGATGCCTCACGTATCCTAGGTGTTTCGCAATCGGCTCTTTCTCGGCGTATGGCCCAGCTCGAGGAACTCTTCGGGACGCCGCTGCTGGCGCGCTCACCACGCGGCGTGACGTTGACGCCGATTGGAGAGCTCGTCGCGCGTGAGGGGGCGACGCTGGTCCAGCGCTTCGATCGACTCAAAGCGGAGGTGCGAGCGAACCTGCGCTTGGACCTTGGGGTGGTGCGCGTCGGCGGCGGGGCCTCGGCGGTGGGCTTCCTGTTGCCGCCGGCGATCGCGGCGTTCCAGCAACGTTTCCCGGGTGTCGTGTTTCACCTCAAGGAAGCGGGCAGTCGCGACATCGAGGCGGCGGTCGTGAACGAAGAATTGGAGCTTGGCATCATCACGTTGCCCGCGCGCGCGCACGGACTTCGGGTGACGCCGCTTTGCAACGATCGCATCGTGCTGGTGGCTGGCAAAGGGCACCCTCTGCTCGCTCGGCGCCGCGTCAGCGCGCGACATCTGCAGGGTCAAGCTTTGGTGGGCTTCGAAGGCGGCAGCGCCATCCGCCAGCTGATCGACGGCGCGCTGCGGGCGGTGAACGTGGACATGAACGTGGTCATGGAATTGCGTAGTGTGGCCGCCATTCTGAAGATGGTGGAGACCACCAAGAGCCTCGGCTTCGTGAGTGAGCTTGCGGTGCTCGCCGAGGTGCCCAAAGCGCGCGCGAGCGTCCGCGTGCTGCCGGTGTCGGGGCTCGAAATCCAGCGTGATCTTGCGTTGGTTTCGCACGGCGCGCGCTCTCTCTCGCCAGCTGCCGAGAAATTTGCCGAACTTATCATCGAACGTGCCGGCAGCGCGCATGGCTGATCGGTTAGCCGCGACCGGCGACGGCGCACTTGTCGGCACGGCGACGTCGCCTTCTGGCACCTAGAAGACGCCGAGCGGTCCCGGCGACCACGGGATTTCGAGCGTGTCTCCGAGATTGGGCGGCGCGAGCGCGGTCAAGCGCGCGTTCTTCCAAACGAGCAGACGAAGGCTCGGATCACCGAGCGGGCGGTCGAACTGAACGCGAAATTCCGCGGGCCGACCGCCGCTCACTTCACTGACGACGTAGGTTGCCCCACACTGTCGAACGCTATAACCGACGGCGAACGGCAGGGCCGCCGAGCGGAACAGCGTCTCGAATGCTCCAAGGAGCAAGGGACCT
>JAEUAF010000520.1 GCA_019695485.1 Sorangium sp. | reverse complement strand
GTATGGACGGAGGCGACGTACCCCCAGCGTCCATACAGACTACGTATGGACGCCGGCTCAGGGGTGCGCCCGTCCACACACAAGCTGTATGGACGTAGGCTTCCGGCACGCCCCGTCCATACATTTGAAGTATGGACGCGGGCATTCATCGGGCTCAGGATTCGAAAGACGCTCAATTGTCGCCACCAACGCGGGGAAGGGAGAAGGGTGAGCCATGGTTCGTAAGCGCAGTCGATACACACGGGCACGAGCCAAGCGGCGGCGGCCCAAGACACCCGCCCCGCGCGACGGTTGGCTGATCGCCGAGCTCGCCGAGCTCAGTAAGGTTTCGATTCGGACTCTGCGTTCCTACGTTAGCCGAGGGCTCCTCCGTCACACTGAGTTTCGCGGTACGTTGACGCGCTATCCGCGCAGCGAGCTCGTGCGATTGCTGGGCGTCCTGCGCCTGCGAGCCGAATCCAAAGAGACCTTGTCCGCGATCAAACGCAGGCTCGACGCGCAGAGTGAGGTTGAGCTCGAGGCGTGGCTGCGGACGGCACCGCTCTCGTCGGCGCTCGAAGCCGCGCTGGGCATTGCTCGACATGACGAGTCGCCATTCGACGCGGCACTGGAACCCGCACCCGGACCTTGGGAGACGCCAAGTTCTCGAGACGCGGCGAGGTCCAGCTCTGCCAAGCTCGCGGTAGAAACGTGGCAGAGCATTCAACTCTTGCCAGGCTTGGCGCTGATACTAAGTGCGGACGCGAGTCCGGCTGCGTGGCGCTTGGCGCAGACGATCGTCGCGAACGCTGGGCGAGGCTGAGTCGAGCTCCGAAGCTCGGTCTATTGCCCGAAGACCCGCACTTCGTCGAGGCTAGCCCAGGTTTCGAACGGCGGCATGTCGTTGGTATCCGGTGGTAGCGACGTCACCGTGATTCGTACATAGCGACCTGAAGTGCCGGTTGGCAAGGTTGCGATCTGAGTCTTCGCCGTACTTTGGTTGTTCGTTTGGTCAACGACTGGGGCTGTCGGAAACTGAGTAGCGCTGTCCGAGACACCCACGGTGTAGCCGTAGACATGACCGAGGGCCTGGCCTGGGTACTCCCACACGATTTCGACACGCGACAGCGCGTGACTCGCGCCGAGATCGAGCTGCCACCACTCGGGAACGGAGTGGCTCGCCGCGCACCAGCGAGTCGTCGTTTCGTTCCCGTCATTCGCGTCCCGTGCCGGGTGGACGCCGCCGCCGGGCGACGGATCGTTCTGTGCGCTGCTCGCAGACGCGCTCCCGCGCAGTTGGACGGCGGTCATTTCTGCGCTGCCAGCGGCCCCCGCCATGCCTTGACTGCCAGCGCCTGCGGGTTGACCGCCAGCGGCTGTCGGCGTGCCGCCCATTGCGAAGTCCCTACCTCCCGCGCCGAGATCCGTGATCGGTCCAGCGCCGCTCGAGGTGCCGGCCGTGTTGCCTTGACCCGCGCCCGCGCCGCTCTGGCCCGCATTGCTCTGGCCCGCGCTGCTCTGGCCCGCACTGCTCGAGCCGCCGCGCGACCCAGGGTCAGTCACCCCGCCGGTGACTAGCGCCGGGCTCGGGGCGCCGCCGAGGCCCGCGCCCGCCACGGAAACGCCACCGCCGCCCAGGCTACCTGCACTTCCGCCGGTGGCAGTGCCAGCTGCAGAGCCGCCGTCCGCGCCGCCGTCAAGCCCTGCTCCGCCGCCGGTCTGCAGCGCATTGAAGAAGCCGGCCTGTTTTGGTGCCGAGCACGCTCCAAACAGACAGAGCGCGAGCGTCAGCAGCGCACGTGGCGTGCGCCGCTGAGCATTCGGTGAGCCGAACGACATTCACCACACATGCCGCGTTGCCGCGGCGCTTGCAAACAGTGTTCGCGCAATCGGCGAGGAAGTCGGGTTGGAAGGTGGCAATGCAAAAGGTTTGAGCGCGGTGCTTCAAGAAGCAGAGCGCGTTCCGCACGCTGTCTGGCGATTCGGGTCAAGAAAGTGCGTGAACCTCTGCCCTCATCGCCTGAGTAACTTACGTGAGCTTCCTAAGGAAGTCGCTCGCTCTGGAGCGCGCGCGGGCGCGACGGGGCGGCAATCTCGGGGCGTGGCTTCGAGTCCGCGTTTACTTTCCAATCGACCCAGCTTCTTCGAGGCGCGGGGGAGCGGCGTCTGCGGAACCTGGTTCGATCCGGTGGGCATGAGCCGCAGAAAGGCCTCGCGCAGGGCCGATGCCGCCGCCGAGCGGACTGCTGCGAAGATAGTGGAGTGGCTCCGCGCTGAGAACAGCTTCGGGGCGCCAGCGGCAGATGCAACGACCGAATACTGCGCGCGCGGCGCGCGTCTTCGCTGAGTCGAGATCGCGCAACGCAGCCCCGATAGCCCACGTTTCACAGAGTCTGCGCGCGCGTCTATGGGAATTAAGACTACAAGTGTCGCCGAGGACCCGTGCTTTGGCAAAGGGCGCGATTCGATATTCCTATGCTGTGTAGTGTGCGCGTGATATGAGACTCACCTGCTCCGGGCGCCACATGCGGAGCAGCTAGGATGTGTTGTATGGCAAAACTTCTCGCCTCGACCGAGTTTCCAGGTCTTCATTTTCGCGCTGGCTGGGCGTTCTTTGCTGCTCTTCTCGGCGTCGGCTGCGGGCAAGCGGCGCCCACGAACGAAGGCGTTGGCAGCGCCGAAGGCGCTCTCGATGCGGCTATCTGGCAGGCTTGGAGCAGTAGCTTTCTGCCTTCAAACAGCGGGGGGTTCGCCGACGCCTCAGCCGTTTGCCGCGCGGACGCGCAGAGCAGTACGGCTGCGGCGCAGGGCTTCATGGTGCTCGGCAGGCATGCAGGAACGCCCGGCAAGGACAGATATCGCCTGTTCATGTACTACAAGCAGAGGCCGTCCCTCAGTTGGACGGAGCAAGGCACCACGACGTTCAACTCGAAGCCGGCCTGCACTCCGCTGGGGGAAATCGAGGTTCAGGCGAACGATTCGACCTGGAGCAATCAGATGGTGTTCGTCGGAAAGCGGAGCAGCGACAACCTCTATTGCGTGCGGATCGTCACGCTCAGCCCCGCGGGCCAGATCAATGTCGATCCGCCGCCGGTGCCCACGGTGCCATTCGGACTGGACTGGCACCCGATCACCACGAGCACGTACCTTGCGCTCGGCAGTTCGCAAGCGCAATCGTTCCCGAGCGGCAGCTCCAACGCCAGCGCTGCATTCACCGCCAGTGACAACGGCTACCTCGTCGTGGGCGGCAGGAGGTCGGACAACCGCATCTACCTTTACGTCAACGGCATCTACAACGGTAGCGCGCCGCCCGTTTACAGTAAGAGCAATTGGCTCGCCACAGCCTTTCAAGTTCCGGCGCTCCCGACTGGCTGGACCGCGGACGGTGATCCAGCCGTCGCCGCCGACACCGGCGGAGCCTTCCTCGTCACGACGCGAGCTCGCAATGCTCTGAATCAGTACAGACTCTACGTTGGCTACGTCTTCGTGCCCTACCTGGCATTGGGCGGGTGGATCACCGGCTCTTGGAGCGGGTGGACGCAGCCGTCGACGGGCACAATCGCCATCAATAGTGATCCCGCGATCGAGTACGACTACCGGCTTCTCGCGCCCACTGCGTACTTTCGTGGCACACAAGGCAGCAGCGTCAATCGCATCTATCAGTCGACGCGCAACAACGATGGGACCTGGCCCGCCTTCACGTCGATCCAGACCGACTCTTTCACGACTGCTCCAGCGGTAGCATCCGGACTGCACCTCGATGCAGCCCACATGGTCATTGCTCGCAAGACCGACGCGCAGCAGCTCTGGCAGACGGGTACGCTCTCGGGAACGGGCTTCTAGAGCCGCGTCGAGCGCGCGCTCCGAGTCGCATTTGCCCGCAGGCGCGGCGTAGGGCCGGATGACAAACCCCTGCCATGTTCGAGCAGGAGCAATACGCCAACAAGACACCCACTTGAGTATCCATACTCAAGCGGTCCAAAAGTGAGTTTCGGAGGAAAATCATGGTGCGGATCAGCAGCAAAGGGATGGGGGCCTGGGCGCGAGTTCCCCGGCGTGCGGCGGCGAATCGAATGCTCGCCATTGGTGCGGTGTTCGGGTGCGTCGCGTGTGGCTCGAGCGCAGAGGTGCCCCAGGAACAGGTCGCCGTGTCCAGGCAAGCGCTCTCCTGGAGGCCGTGGTCGGCGCTCGCCAACTTCTCGTCCGGGTTCACGGGCAGCCCAGGTCTTTGTGATGCTCGAACCGGGAAGTCGACGGACCCGGGTTTCGATGCCGCGGGGGAGGCCTTCCTCGGCCGCAGCGCCTCGAACAACCGCTTTTACATCCTCCTCTACCAGTGGCTCCATTGGTCCACCAAGGATGGGAAGCCCGCGTCCGGCGGCAATTGGGCGGAGCTCGGCGCCAATGTTCCCCTCAGCATTCGATCGTTCACGTCCAAACCGGTTTGCTATTCGCTCGACGCACTCCACACCAACGCTCCGGAATCCTTCACCAACCAATTCGCGGTCTTGGGGAAGGGGACTGACAACAAGTACTACATCAGCGTGCTGAAGCTGAGCAACGCCGCAGTGCCAATCGGGGACACGACCACGCCCGTGCCGCTACCGACCGTGAAGCACGACTGGGCAGCTATCAGCAATGACACCTTGGATAGCGCGCCGGCCGTGATCGTGACGAGCGGTCTCATCTTGGTCGTGGGTCGCAAAGGTACCGGCCTCAAGATGTACGTGAATGCGTTGACGGGCGATCAGCAGAACCCGTACGTGCATTCCTGGCAGAGCTACGTCACGCCGCCCGCGCTACCCTCAGGCTGGACGCTCGACGGTGATCCCGCCATGGCGGACACGATGCCGTTGTCGAACGAGTTCATGATCGCGGTCCGCGCGAAGAACTCCGCGGGTGCCTACAAGCTCTACTATCTGACCACCAACGGTTCGGGCTTCCAGCCGTGGGTGCAGTTCCCGACGCCGAACGTCTCTCCTTCGAGCGAGCCGGCGGTCGAGGTGGATTTGTCGACGCCGATGGTCACCATGTATTTCCGCGACACCTCCAACAAGATCCGCGTAGGCTCCGCGCCCGCCCCGTACGGGACGTGGACCACCTTCCCCAAAATCCTCGACGACACCTTCGCCAGCGACACCACGCCGTCGGCCATCGGCAACACCCAGGCCGAGGGCAACCTGCTGGTCGCCGCTAGGAAGTCTACGGACAATCAGATCTGGTGGGCAGGCCCCGTCCCGTAGCGCGACCGGCCCTGAAGTCACCGACACGGCTTGGGCACGAGACAAAGCTCAGCCAGGTCGAAGCCTGGCTCGACTCATGGGTCGTCCCATGAGTCACGCTCGATGCGGGCTGACGCACACTCGCGAATGGGCGTGAAATTGTGCAATTGCGACGCGACGAACACGCTGGATCGAGGTTTGCAATCGCGGAGGGGAGCTCACGCAAA
>JAEUAF010000462.1 GCA_019695485.1 Sorangium sp. | reverse complement strand
GCCGCGCCGAAGCGCGAGCGACGGGGGGAACACTCCGCCGTGCGGCGGGGGGAACCGAGCGCCGGTCAGGCGCGGGTGGCGCGGCTGAGCGGCGCCCTGGCGGTGCAATCGAACGGCGCTTTTCAGTGCTCTTGGCCATGTTGAACCCTTCCGCGCCCTCGCGCGGCGCGCCCGAAGCGGCGCTTCACGAGTAGCCTAGTATACTCGCCGCCCGGAACCCTAAAATTCCTTCATGACGACCCACAGTACGCCACCTGAGTCTGCCAACGGAAATGGCGGGAATAGAGCCGCGAGCTCGCCGGTATCGTCGCTTCCTCCGCGCATCGCCGTCGTCGTCAACGGTCGCGCCAAGAACGTGACGAGCGAGGTGATCTCCACCTTGGACCAGATCCTGAGCGGTGGTGATCTGTTCGTCTCGCGCAGCTTGGAGGACGCGCGTGATATCGCAAAAACGCTCGTCGCCCGCGGCTACGGCACGGTGCTCACGGGCGGTGGCGATGGGACCTTCACGGTGATGGTTACTGAAGTGGTTCGCGAAGCGCGCCGCGTTGCCAGGCCGTTGCCGCGCTTTGGCCTGCTCAAGCTGGGGACCGGCAATTCACTCGCCTGGGTGGTGGGTGCGAAGGACGTGAAGGGGCGCGAACTCGGCGCGGATATTCAGCGGCTCAGTGACCACGCGGGCAGTCGCAGTTTGCGCCTCATCGAGGTGGAGAACATCATCTCGCCGTTTTGCGGAATCGGCGCCGACGCGGAGGTGCTCTCCGACTACACGCGGGTCAAGGAGCAGTTACTGCGAACGCCGTTGCGTCGGGTGGCGCCTGGGCCTTTGAGCTACGGGCTGGCGGCCGTCACGCGCTCGCTGCCGCAGCAGCTGTTCGGCAAGATGCCGCACTGTCGCATCGTCAACCGGGGTGGGGAGGCGTTGCGGCTTGGCGCCAAAGGAAAAGTGCTGGGCCGACCAATCGCCGCCGGCGAAGTCGTGTACGAAGGGCCGGTGCGTTTGGCGGCGATGTCGACGATCCCCTATTACGGCTACGGTTTTCGCATGTTTCCCTACGCGGATGAGCGCCAGGACCGCATGCATCTGCGGGCGACGACGATTTCGCCGTTCGCTTTCGTGACGCACTTTTCCGAGGTCTGGCGGGGGCGCTACGAAGACGCCAACGCGGTATTCGATTACCTGGTGGAGGACGTCGAAATCTTCGTGGATCCGCCGACGGCATTCCAAGTGGGTGGGGATCTGCGCGGTGACCGCGGCTACCTGCGCGTCGCGCTGTGTAAGACGCCGATCGAGCTCGTCGATTTGTACGCGCCGCCTACCGTGGACGCCTAAGGGAAATGCGCGGCTCGGTGGCGATGATCGCATTCGCAGCGTGGCTGTGCGCGTCGACCGCACCGGCAGATACGCTGGCGCTCGAGGCGCGGCTCTCGTGCGATCCGGTGCTCGGCCCGGGTCGCGTGCGCTGTGCGCTCGAGATCACGCCGCCGCCCGCAACGCGCCTCTCTTGGGCGGACGCCCTAGTGGTAACCGCGCCCGCGTTTGCCCGCCCTTTGCGCGTAAGAGTGCACCGAGCAGCGCTGCCTGAGAGCGGAAAGGTCGAAATCTTGCTGGCGCTGATGGCCTCGGGCCCGGGCAGCGGACAGCTGTCGGTGCGCGCGCGCGGCGTGGTGTGCCCCCTCGAGCCACGGGGAGGGCGCTGTCGTCCTCTGGCAAAGACCGTCTCGATTGAGTTTTCCGTCGGGACCCGCTCTGACTGACCCACGGGCTGAAACTTGGCCGCTGCGCGGGGCTCCTGATAGGCGAGGGGAGATGAACCTGCCGGGCCGCCTCAATTCCACCACACTCGGGGATCTGCTGGGGCAGCTTCATCGAGCCCGCGCCGACGGGATCTTGGAATTGGTGGAGGCGAACGGGTCCGCCGCTGGGCGCGCCCACCGCGTCTTTTTCGAAGCCGGTCTGGTCGACGAGGTTCAAACGAGCTTGCCCGCGCCCCGTCTCGGCGAGTTGTTGTCGAAGGACGGCCTTCTGTCGGGAGAGTCACTCGGTCGGCTAGCACGCCGTGTCGTGCTCGAGCCCCACCGGCGGGTCGGGGACATTCTGGTCGAAGAGCGCTTGGCGAGTGGCGAGGCGGTACGTTCGGGGCTGCGCCGCCAATTGAAGCTGCGGCTCGAGGCGCTGTTTCGACTGTCGGAGGCCTTGATTCGCTTTCACGTCCGCGCGCCGCGGCGTGAGCGCGAAGCCGCGCTGCCGCTCGAACCGCGAGAGTTTTTGCACGACCGCCCGCGCGCGCGTCGTTCGGCAAAGCTTGCCGCGCCGCTTTCCGATGAGAAGGCGGCGGCGTATCGCACGCTGGGCCTTGCGCCCTTGGCCGATGCCGAAAGCGTCCAGCGAGCCTTTCGTCGCCAGGCGCGCGAGGTGCATCCAGATCGGCATCCTGCGGCTACGCCCGAGGAGCGCACACGGCTACTCTCTCGCTTTGCGGCGTTGAGCGCGGCCTATCACGTCCTCACGCGGTGACGCATCCGGGCGCGCTCGCACCCTATTGCGTGCAAAATGCGCCGCCGACGCAGACCGAGTTTGGACAGTCGCCGGAATAGCACTCGGCGTCGCTCGCGCAGGTTGCGCCGGTGTCTTTCAACGCGGCGCACTTGCCCGCGACGCACACGAGGTCTCCATTGCACGGAATGGCCGTGCTGCACGCTTCGTCGAGCTTGGGCATCGGCGTGCACGTCCCCGTGGTTGGCGCGTTTTGAGTTGCGGTGCAGATCTCGTCGTCCTGACACGGGTCTGGAATAGCCAAGGTGCACGGTGCGCCTGAAGCGAGCTTCGCGATGCAACTGAAAGTCAGGCTGGGCGTGACCGTTTGAACGGCGCACGACAAGCCGGCGCGGCAGAGCTTCTGGGCAGTCAAATCACAGGCCTCGCCGAGCTTCCCGGAGGCGACGATATCGATGGCCGCGCAGGTTCCGGAGGCTGTCGCAGTCCCGCCGAGACAGACGAGTTCTGGTCGGCACTCAGGCCCAGTCGTTCCCAGGCAAACTTGGCCACCCGTGGCGGGTGCTCTGCACTGACCCACGCTGCCAGCCGCTCCAAGTCCTTGGCAGATTAGGCTGTCCGCGCAATCGCCGTCCGCGACGCAACTCTGCCCGTCGGTGTGCGGCGCTGCGCACACACCTGGGCACGTGCCTGAGCCCCAGTCGCAGTGAGCATTGCCGGCGCACTCTGCGTCGATGCTGCAGGCGTTGCCGAGCGGCACGCTTCCGGACAGTGCGTCGTCGCACACGCTCGGGTTGCGTGTGGAGAGCGAATCGCAGCCCTGCTTCTCGATCGCGTCGAGACAAGCGCGCGCTTTCTTTGCGTCGTAGCTTACTCGCTTGCTTTCGATGGCGCTTTGAATCGCCACGAAACCACCGTTTCGAAAGCGGGGCTCCAATTCGTCCACGCAGTCCTGCATGGATAGCGTTTCGAAGGCACCGAAGCATTGCGCCAACAGGCCGCACTGCGTCGCCGAAAGCTCGCGAGGTAGGTCCACCAGCGCCACCGCGCCGCCCGTACTGGACCCACCTCCACAACCACTAATCGGGGAGACCGCGGAAGCCAGGAGAAGAAGAGCGCCTCGCCGCATGCCGCCCATGATTCTCGCTGGCACCCGTTTCTGGCAAGCAAAAAGCGGGTGGGCCGTGGTTCTCCGCACGTTGTCCCACCTTCCGCGGGCCCTCTGCGACGGACACGAGTATTCGAGTCGTGCCGTCTCAGTGGCAACTGCGGACGCCGCTACGAGCGCACGGCTTGCAACGAAGAAGCGGACTTGCTGGTTTCGCGGCGAGCTTTCTTGCCAATTTCCCGCGTCAGCTCGCGAATGTCGTCCAAGGTTTGATGTCGAGTCAGCATGATGCGGACGCCAGCCTTCGAGCGCGGGACCGCCGGGGCGATCGCGACGTTGACGAAGTACCCCGCGGCTTGCAACGAAGTCGCAAGTTCAATCGTTCCTTGTTCGTTGCCCACCTCGACGTAGCGGATCGGTGACGTGCCCGGCGCTCGCGCGGAGAATCCCTCGCGGATGGCGTAGGCGTCGAATGCCTTGATGCGTTCTTCGACATCTCGTTGCAGCGAGGGCAGTTCGTCGGAGAGCAGGATGCGCGCAGACGCGATGCCTGCACCGAGCTGCGCGGGCTGCAGCGGACCGGAAAATACCAGTGTGCTGCCGCAGCTGAAGATGCGTTGGGCCAGTTCGGCGCTCGGTACGACGACAGCGCAGCCCGCCGCAGCGCAGGCCTTCGATAACCCGAGTGTGACCACCATACGCGCATGGATCCCCTGCTTTCCCAGCACGGAGCCTGCTCCGTGGCGCCCTGTCCAGCCGGCGCCGTGGGCGTCGTCGACATACGCCCAGAGTTGGGGGTGACGATCGAGCAGTGCATGCAGCGCGGCCGAATCCACCAAATCGCCCTGCATGCTGTAAACGCCGTCACACAGGTAAAAGATGCGTTCGTGCTGTCCGGACAGCGCCACGACGCGCTCTTCCAGCTGATCCAGCCGATTGTGGGCGAGCACCTCACAGTGGATGCCGTCTCGTTGCAGCGTCGGGAGTACCGCCTGGACACTGTTATGCACCTGCGCGTCGAACAACACCGCGTCGCGAGCGCCGACCAGCACGGGTAGCGCGGCGAGATGGGCGAGCGAGGTCGTCTGCGCGATGACGACCGGAAGATCGCCGACAACCTGCGAAATCGCCTCCTCGAATTCGCGATAGAGCGGCGCCGACACGAACGTGCGCGAGGACGAAAACTGCACGCCGTATCGGAGCACCGCCTCGCAAGCAGCGGCCTTGAGCCGGGTATCTGTCTCGAGGCCGAGATACGAGCAGCTGCCGAAGTTTACCAAACGGCGCCCCCCTAGGGTTATCGTGCGCCCGTCGAGCCGCTGATCCTCGGCGGTTCGATGAATCTGTCCTGTTCCCTTCAGAACGTGGACAGCAGACTCAATCGCGTGGATCCGCTCGGAAGGACTCGGGTGGTTGGGCTTTGGGTGGGACATATTCACTCGCTTTCTTTGGGATAGGGAGCGCTGGCGGTCACCGAGCCCGGCCGTCGTGCAGTGCAGTGCAGTGGCCCCATTCAGTCGAGTGGGCCCGGTAGGGCGCACCGTCTCCCGAGGGTGGCCCCACCACGCAAACGGTCGTTTGAAGCGCGAGTTGCGTCTCAAAACGAACAAACCTTGAGAGTTACGTTCTCGTCTGTCTCTTTCGCTTCCGGGCGCCTCCGCGCTTGCCTGGAAGTCGGCCTCGGTCGTCACGCCAGCGCCCACCGGGTGCGCGCCAAGAAACAGCCCAAAAATCCTGCGCCGACGACTTCGCGTGGGCGGCGGATGTCGGGTAGAATGCGCCGAGCTCAGCGGCCGGTT
>JAEUAF010000454.1 GCA_019695485.1 Sorangium sp. | reverse complement strand
CCGCTGCCGGTGATGCCGAGTAGAGTCTGGGCTTTTTCGCCGCGCTCGAAGGCATCAATCAGCGATGCAATCGCCGCCGGCTGGTCTCCTTTCGGAGAGAACTCGCTTCTCAGCGCGAATCGCATGGTTAACCCGATAGTTTTCCAGCAGCGAAGCCGCTTTCAAGAGGGCACTCCCAGATTCGACCGAGAACCAGCGACGCGCCGGGGTGGACGGCCCTCGTTCGCGGCTCGTCCGTTCGCCGGTGGGCGCTCCGGTGCTCAGGGAAAGAGAGCGATTTCAGGCAGCCCCAGGGTCTCCGGCCAGCCGCGGCTCACGTTCAGGGCCTGCAACGCCTGCGCCGAGGCGCCGCGGGTCAGGTTGTCGATCGCACCGAAGGCGATCACCATGCGCGTCCGCGGATCGAGGGCATACGCGATGAGCGCGCGAGCGGAGCCGCGCACCCAAAGCGTGTCGGGGAGGGCAGGGCCTTCCAGCACCGTGACGAGCGGGCAGTTCGCGTACGTCGACTTGGCTGCGGCGCGACAGGCTTCTTCCGTCGCGGCCGGGAGGGCGCGCGCGTAGGCCGAGCACAGAATGCCGCGCGTCATCGGCAGCAGCGAAGGCGTGAACGTGACGCGCACTTCACTGCCCAGCACCAGCGAGAGCTCCTGCTCGAGCTCGGGGATGTGCCGGTGTCGACCACCCACCGCGTAGGGACGCACGCCTTCGGCGGCCTCGGGCAGGTGATACGCAGGCGCTGGAGTGCGTCCGCCGCCGCTCACGCCAGTTTTCGAGTCGATCACGATGCTGTTCGGATCGATCAGCTTTTCACGAAGCAGCGGCGCCAAGGGCAACAGCGCCGTCGTCACGTGACAGCCGGGCGCCGCGATCAGCTTTGCGTCACGGAGCTCCGCGCGGTGAAGCTCGGGCTGCCCATAGACCGCGGTCTTCAGCAGTTCGGGCGCGGGATGTTCGCCATAGGTTCTGCCGTACACGGCCGCGTCTTTCAGACGATAGTCCGCCGACAGATCTACGACCTGGATCCCCACGTCGAACAGCGCCTTGCCGGCGCGCGCGCTGGCGCCGTGCGGCAAGGCGAGAAACGCGAGATCGATGCGCGACACCAGCTCCGCCGCGCGCTCAGGCTCGAATGTCTCGAGCATCAGCTCCGCGAGCTTCGGCACACCAACGACGCTCGGCAAGACCTCGCCGAGTCGCTTGCCCGCCTTCTCGCGGGCAGCGACCATGACGAGCTCGAGCTCGGGGTGCGAGTAGACCAGTCGCACCAGCTCGGCGCCGGTGTAACCGCCCGCGCCGATGATGCCGACTTTCAACATCGCTCAGCGCTTGGAGTACTGGAACCGCTTACGAGCGCCGGCTTGGCCGTACTTCTTGCGCTCTTTCTTGCGGTCATCACGGGTCAAGTAGCCCGCGCGCTTCAGGGGCGCGCGCCGTGCAGGATCCTCGGTGGTGAGAGCGCGCGCGATACCATGGCGCATCGCAGCGGCTTGGGCGCTATGCCCGCCGCCGACCACCGTTGCCACGACGTCGTACTTGTCGTGAAGCTCGAGCAGTTCGAGCCCTTGACGGACTACCATGCGCGAAGTTTCGCGCTCGAAGTAGACGTCGATGCTGTCGCCGTTCACGGTGACAGCGCCCGTACCCGGTTGAATCCAGACGCGCGCGACGGCGGTCTTGCGTTTTCCAGTGGCGTAAGTCGATTGCGCTTCGGACATGGTCCTCTGATTCCTCGGGCTTGGCTCAGACGCTGAGAGCTTCGGGCTTCTGCGCCGTGTGCGGATGATCCCCGGCGCCGTAGACCTTGAGCTTGTCGAGCATCTGGCGGCCGAGAACGTTCTTGGGAAGCATGCCTTTGACGGCAAGCGTGATTGGAGCGTCGGGGTGACGCTTCATCACGTCCGCGAAGCTCTCACCGCGGATAGCGCCGGGATAGCCGCTATGGCGGTAGTACATCTTGTCGGTGGCCTTGGTGCCCGTGAGCTTCACTTTGCTCGCGTTCACCACGATCACGAAGTCCCCCGTATCGACGTGGGGGGTGTAGGTCGGCTTGTGCTTGCCGCGGAGGACGGTTGCAATCTTCGACGCCAAACGCCCGAGCGGGAGGTTGGTCGCGTCGACCACGTACCACTTGCGAGTTGCTTGGGCTTCGGCGGGCTTTGCCACGTAAGTCGGCATTTTTCCGGGGTCCTTGGGGACGGTAGGGGGCGCATTCCTAGCGTTCAGCGAGGCGCCAGTCAAGGACGCCCGAGCTTTCCAGTCTGGGAGAGTGCGCCCCTCGGCCGAACCTCGCGTTTTATCGGGGGAACCCAGATAAAAGCGGCCCGGGGCCCGGATGCGGGTCTGGCTACGACGGGAAGTCTGCCCCGACGCTGCGGGTCGATATACTACTTGGCTGACCCCCAATGATGCCAGCAACGAGCAACCAGCGTCTCCTCGACCGGCTCGTAGCGGACAAGCTCGTGACCCCGGAGCAGCGGGAGGCGGCGCTGAACCTGGCCGCCCGCAACGGCGAGCGCCTCGAAGAGGTGCTGCTCGAGCTGTCCGCGATCGAAGAGAACCAGCTGCTCAAGTTTCTCGCGGCGCTGCACCGCACGCGCTTCGTGTCGACGGAGAAGCTTGCCAAAGCCGAGATTGATCGCGCCACTCTCGACAAGGTTCCGAAAAAGCTCGCCGAGCGCGAGTGCGTGTTCCCCGTGCTCTACGACGCGCAGACCGCAACGCTCAGCGTCGTGACGCCGGACCCCGACAACGCGGCGATGCTCCAGGACGTGCAGTTGGCGGCGGGCGTCAAACACGTGAGCGCCTTCGTGGGGCGCCCGCGCGCGGTGAAGGCCGCCATCAGCAAGGCCTACAACGGGGACATCCACGCTTTTGCCACCCTCGATCGAGATGCGCATGCGCAGTTCTCGACGATGCTGAACGTGTTCGAGCGCAACTTGGTCAGCGAGGAGAGCCTGGCGGTGGCCGTGGCCAAGGACGCGGTCGGCGAGCGGCTGCTCACCAGCGCCGATCTCGAGCAAGGTCAGAAGGCGGCGACCGCGGGCGGTAAGACCGTCACGGATACCGCCTACATCGAGACGCTGAACGTCATGGTCTCGTTGCTGGAGAACTCGCGCCCGGATTTGCGCGGGCACTCCGCCCAAGTGGCGCGCCTGATGAAGAAGATCGCCGAGCGCATCGGGCTCTCCGAAGTCTCGCGCGCCGCGATGCAGCTCGCCGGCTATTTCCACGACATCGGCAAGATGGGCGCCTACCACCTGACGGCATTGAACGTCGCCGAGTACGAGGGCCACAAGACCTCCGCGGGCAAGCTACATCGCTCGCCGATGCGCCTGCTCGAGGCCGTCAGTCTGCCCGCCGAAGTGACGCAGTCGGTCGAGCGCATGTACGAGCGCTACGACGGCCAAGGCCTGCCCGACAAGATCTCCGGCAAGGAGATCCCGCTTGGCGCGCGGCTCTTGGCGATCGCGGACACCTACGCTGATTTGACGCAGATCCCGCGCAACCCGTTCCGCAAGATCTTGCGACCGGTACAGGCTTGCGACGTGCTCGATCGCTACAAGGGGACGATCTTCGATCCGAACTTGGTCGACTTGTTCAAACACACGGTGACCGGCGAAGATCTGAAGGCACGCCTGCTCGCCAATCGCCACCGCGCGCTTCTCGTCGACCCGGACCCGGAGGAGACCACGGTGCTCGAGCTTCGCATGATCGAGCAAGGCTTCGAGGTGTTCCAGGCCCGCAGCTTGGAACAGGCGCAGAAATTGCTGGAGCGCGGCGAAATCGAAATCGTGATCAGCGAAATCGACCTGCCGCCAGGGGATGGCTTTGCGTTGTTGGCCGAGGCTCGCAAGCAGACCTGGGGTCAGAAGCTGCCTTGGGTCTTCGTGACCGGTCGCTCGGGCCGCGCCGACGCGCAGCGGGCCTTCGAGCTCGGCGCGGCAGATTTCATGACCAAGCCGATCGCGACCGACGTGCTGGTGGCGAAGCTGCGCCAAATCTTGGAGCGCGAGGCGACGCGGGGCGGCAGCTCGCGCGGCGTGTCGGGGTCCCTCGTCGAGATGGGCCTGCCCGATATGGTGCAGGTGCTCTGGCACGGTCGAAAGAGCGGTTCTTTGCGGATTCGTTCCGGCGCGAACACCGGTGAGATTCATTTCGTCGAAGGCGCCATCTACAACGCTCTCTTCTCCAACCTGCGCGGGGAGGAGGCGTTTTACGCAATGCTCGGCCTCAAAGAGGGCGACTTCGCGCTCGATCCAAACTTCCGCGCACCGCAACAGGTCGTGCATCAGAGTCCAGAGGCCCTGCTACTCGAGGGCATGCGTCGGCAGGACGAGGCCGGCCGCTAGCGGCGTGGCGTGGCGCCGTGCCAGCGGCGCGCCTCCAAAACCCCCGCTCCCGGTGAGAGCGGAGGTGCTACTCACGGCGCAAAAGGCGCGAGTTTCGGCCGATTGTGGGTTTGGTGCTTACCCCAATTAAATAAGCCCAACCGAGGGGGTTCGGGCGACTCGACCCCGGCCTGCTGGTGTGGTTGTTTAGCTCGGTTGGCGGAGTGAAATTCCGAATCGTCGCTGCGCGCCGCCGCTTCGTGCCGTGGGCGTGGTAAAGTTTTGAGTTTGCAGGACCTCGGCGTGTCTCAGTTGTCCCCACCCGTACTCGGCTTCAATAACAACGTTCGCCATCGCGGACGTGTGTTTCACATCCAGACTGAAGACTCGGGTGTGAAGAGTCCGCGTATCGTCACTCATCTCTTCGCGGACGGTGGGCGCATCATCAAGACGGCCCGCACGGCCTACGCCGAGCTCGTCGGACGCAGTGACCTCGCGCAGGTCGTGCGTCAGATGATGAAGGACCAGCACCGCGCCATGTTCACGGCGCTACGCATGGGTGACCTCGACGAGCTGCTCGAGGCGTCATGCGGTCCGCTGCCGTTGCCCCCGAGCCCGCGAGCTCAAACGCCAGTCGAGGATCCGGTGCCGAAATCCGTAGCGTTCGGCGCGACTAATCTGCCCGCCGACGCCGCCGCTGCTTCCTCAAGGACTGGCTCGAGCTCAGGTCGGGCGCTCAGCAACCCCAGCCTGCACCGGATTCCGACCTCGGCGCCACCCGCGTCGAAGGAGGCGATCGACATCGCCGTTGGTGGACTCGAGAAGCTGCTTTCGGAAGAGTCGCCGTCCGGGGTTCTGAGGCGCGCCGTCGCCAGCGAGGCGGGCCGTGGTCGAAAGAGCAACCCCCCGGTGTCACGAAAGGCGCGCACGCCCGCGACGCCGAGCGCGGCCGCCCGCCCCGCAGCCGTGTCGTCGAAGCCCGCA
>JAEUAF010000441.1 GCA_019695485.1 Sorangium sp. | reverse complement strand
ATCGCTCCTTGGAAGCACCACTGGCAACGCTGTCGGGTGGCTTCAAGTTGCGAGTGCTGCTGGCGCAAGTGCTGATTGGGCGCCCCGACGTGCTGCTACTCGACGAGCCGACCAATCATCTCGACATCCTCTCGATCCGCTGGCTCGAGTTGTTCCTGCAGAACTATCAGGGCGCTGCCGTGGTGATTTCTCATGATCGCCGCTTTCTCGACGCGGTCGTCACACGCACGCTCGACGTGGACTACGAGACGGTAACCGAGTACGCCGGAAATTACAGCGAGTTCGTGGTTCTGAAACAACAGACTCGCGAGCGCAAAGAAGCCGAGATTCAGCGCGCCGAAAAAATCGTCGCCGAGAAGCGCGCCTTCGTCGAGCGCTTCGGGGCAAAGGCGACCAAAGCCAAACAAGCGCAGAGCCGCCTCAAGCAGATCGACAAGATCGAGATTGAGGAGCTCGCGCGTTCGTCACGGATGGCGCCGCGCTTCGACTTTCAGCAACGACGACCGAGCGGACGCGACGTGCTGACGCTCGAGAACATCAGCAAAGCTTACGGTGCGCGCCAGGTCTTGAAGGATGTGTCCTTTCAAGTCAGGCGTAAAGAGCGGGTTGCGGTGATCGGGGCCAACGGCATCGGTAAGTCGACGCTCTTGAAGATCTTGGTCTCACAACTGAAGCCCGACTCGGGGACGTTCGTTTGGGGGCACGAGGTGCAACCCGGCTACTTCGCCCAGGATCACCGCGATTTATTGGTAGATCCCGAGCTTACTCCGCTGCGTTTCGTGTGGGACGCTTGTCCGGCCGAGCCAACGACGTATGTGCGTGGCCAGCTCGGGCGTATGTTGTTCAGCGGCAAGGACGTCGAGAAGTCGGTCGCCGTGCTGTCCGGCGGCGAGGCGGCGCGCGTGATCTTTGCGCGGCTCGCCGTCGAAAAGCCCAATGTCTTGATTCTGGACGAACCCACGAATCATCTCGATCTAGAGACGATCGACGCCCTGGCAGAGGTCTTGATTGGCTACGAGGGCACGTTGATTTTCGTCTCCCACGACCGCTGGTTCGTGAGTCGCATTGCCACGCGCATCGTCGAGCTGCGTGAAGATGGCTACCTGGACTTCGCGGGCAGCTACGACGAATATCTGGCCCGCGATGGCGCCGACCACTTGGACGTGCAGGCGGTGGTGTTGAAGGCCAAAGCAGAGCAGCGTGCGAGCACCGCCAGTTCGCCCGATCTTTCTCGAGAGGAGCGCAAGCGTCGCGAGAACAAGAAGCGCGCGCTCCCCAAACGGCGCGACGAGCTATTGCTGGCGATCGAAGCGCTCGAGACCGAGAAGGGTGAGATTGCTCAACAACTCAGCGCACCGGCCGCTCTCTCCGCCGCAGATTTCGAGCGCCTTGCTCGGCGTCACGTGGAGTGCGAGGAGCGCCTGAGCGCTCTGATCAGCGAATGGGAGAGCGTGGAGACGGAACTCTCTGCCCTCGGCTGAGGCGAGGCAGCGTCGTTACCTACCTCGCCCCGTGATGGATCGGTTCGTAAATCACGTATGCGAACTCGCTCGAATCGGGCGACCACGAATTGACGTTGAAGGTGCCTTGGCCGCCGAAGAACTCGGCAAGCAGCTCAGGTTCACACGCTTCGACTTGCGCCCCTGGCAACGGCAACAGCCACAACTGCATGCCGGGCAGCTTGTCGTCGTGTCCGATGGTGCCCGCCGGAAACGAAAGGAACACCAGCCAGCGTCCATCCGGAGAAATGTGGGGAAACCAGTCTTCTGTCGGGCCGAACGTGACGCGTTCGGCGAGCGTATCTCCGGGCCCTGCGCCAGCGAAGGGGATGCGCCAGATGGAGAAATTCCCGCTGCGATTCGAGTTGAAGTAAATCCAACCAGCGTCGGGTGAGTACTCGGGGCCGTCGTCGTACCCGCCCGCAGTGGTGAGGCGCTGCTCCTCGCCGCCGAGCGCCGGCACGCGGTAAAGCTCGAATTTGCCGTCGCCGCGCTCGGCCACGAAGGCGAGCCATTTGCCATCCGCGGACCAACCATGAAAGTAGCTCGGCGCGTTCGGCGTCAGCAGTCGCACGTCTCGGCCGTCGGCGTCGGAGACGAACACGCGCGACTGGGGCGTGTCGGGCGTGCTCGCAGAGAACGCCAAGGCCCGCCCGTTCGGGGAGAGGTCGTGGTCGTTGTTGCAGCTATAGGTCCCGGGTTGGAGCGTGATGGCTGTGAGCGCGTCTGCCGCTGGCAGGGCGAGACGAAACAGCCCACCCGCCATGTTGACCAGCAAGTACTGTCCGTCGCGCGACCAGTTGGGGGCCTCGAGCACGCCCTCGACCTCGAACACGATGCGGCTCTCGCGCGCGCGGAGGTTATAGATCGAAAGTTTGCTGCGGTACTGAGCGGAAGAGCTCGGGGTTTGCACGACGGGCCTCTGTGGTGAGTGTTCGGTCGTGTCCGATAGCGTTTCCGGTGGCAAAAGCCCATCCCTCAGCGCGACAGGCCCGCTTTGCGCTGGCTTTTGGGTGCGAGCGTCACGCACATGTGTGCCGGGCGCCGCCCCATTCCGAACGCTACCTTAGGAGGAGTGAGCGCGAAGGACTTCCGCCGGTATCCCCGAGTGCGTCCCGATCCAAGGGTTCCAATTCGCGTCGACATCATGGGCAAGGGGTTCCTCGACGTCTTGCACGCGACCGACATCAGCGTTGGCGGCCTGGGGATCAGCGTGCCTCACGCCTTCTCGGCAGGTGAGATCGGTGAGGAGGTGGAGCTCATCATCACCCTCGGGCGTGCGCGGCCCTTCAAAGCGCGTGGCAAGCTGAGGCATCGTTCGGACGAGCGCAGCATGCAGGTGTTCGGTATCGAGTTCGTGGGGTTGTCCGCGGAGCAGCTGGCGCTCATCGAGGGCTACGTCGCGTCGCGTTTGAAGCGCGTGCTGGGCGCTTGAGTCGCGCTCGACCGCACTGAGTCAGCAATCCGCGCGCCCTCGCCGTCGCTGGCATGCACTTCGTCCGCGCGATATGTCGCGGCGTCCAGTCAGGGTAACGTTTCACACAAGCGCTGCGCTTCTGCGATCCATCGCGTTGGCTCTCGTTACGCTGTGTCGCGTGAAACTCGAGTCGAAGCTTCGATGGCGTCCATGTGTGTCGCGTTGCCGAAGGGTCCTCCCTTCTGGGTGATAGCAACACGATTCCGGAGAAATCAGCGGAGTTCTCGCGAATCTTGCTGACGAGCCTCGCCGCTTCGTCATACCTTGATAAGGATGCGCGTTTGCCTCGCCGGCGACGCGCGGTCGAGGAGTGCTCCCCGGGATCCGCAGGAGCACTGGACTGGTGGGAAGTAAGGTCTTCGAACTCGCGGGCGTGTCCGCGAGCCGAGGGCGTTGCCTCCGTATGGGAAGGGAAAATGACGATGAACCGCGTTCGCTCCGTCTCGTCGCTCGAATTGCCGCGCAAAGCGCGAGCCGCACTCGCCGCAGCCTTGTTGGCGACCGCTTCTCACTCGGCGATCGCCGGGGCGGCCGCGCCGCGCCTGCTCGTCTCGGGTCGCGACGCAGGCGACATCGGGGATCACGTCGCTGGCAATCATCGCTTTGGGCCTGCGCGTCCTGGGCACCAGCACGGGCCGCGGCGCCCGCCACGCCACCACCATCCGCATCCCCATTCCGAGCGAGGCTTCGTGAAACGCGAGGGGGCGCGTCTCGAACTCGACGGGGCTGACTTTCGCTTCGCTGGGACCAACAACTATTACTCGGCGTACAAGTCCGAGCTGATGGTCGACGACGTGTTGGGCGACGCCGACGACCAAGGATTCAGCGTGCTCCGCAGCTGGGCCTTCATCGACATCGGCAATCAAGACGGCTCGAACTCCCTGCGTGGCAAGGCGGACGGCGTCGTCTACTACCATTACTTGAATGGGAGCACGCCGGCCTTCAACGACGGTCCCGACGGCTTGCAACACCTCGATTATATGGTGTTCAAGGCCGGGCAACTCGGCATCAAACTCGTGCTCCCGCTCACCAATAACTGGGCCGACTTCGGCGGGATGGACCAGTACGTGGCCTGGGCCGGCGCCCAGTTTCACGATCAGTTCTACACCGACGCGAAGATCCGCGGCTGGTACAAGGATTGGGTCAGCCACGTGCTCAATCACACCAACGTCTACACGGGCGTGCGCCTGAAAGACGACCCCACCATCATGACCTGGGAGCTCGCGAACGAGCCGCGCTGCGGCGGTTCGGGGGACTTTCCGCGCTCGCCGAATTGCACGGCCAGCACCTTGACGACGTGGGCGAACGAGATGTCGACCTTCATCAAGCGCATCGACCGCAAGCACTTGGTGTCGGTCGGCGACGAAGGGTTCTACTGCGACCCGAACGCTGGAGACCCCTTCGATCGCTGTTCCGACGGTGTCGATACGCTGGCACTGACGGCGCTGCCAAACATCGACGTGATGTCGTACCACCTCTACCCGGATGGCTGGAATCAGACGGTGGCTTTTGGCAAAACCTGGATCGAACGGCATGTGGCGGATGCCCGAGCCCGCAGGAAGCCAGCGATGCTGGGCGAGTTCGGCCTGCTCGACGCCACGCTCCGCAACCCAAACTACAAGCTCTGGACTGACGCGATGCTGCAGTCTGGCGGCGCGGGCGCACTCTATTGGATGCTCGCTGGCATTCAGGACGACGGCACCCTGTACCCCGACTTCGACGGTTTCACGGTGTACTGTCCGAGCCCGGTCTGCAGCGCGTACAGCCACTTTTCTGCGATGATGAGCGCCGGTCGGGCGCTGTCCTTTGCGCCCGTCGCGGACGTCGACGTCGCTGAAACAGTAGGGGTCAAGCCGGTGACGTTGTTGCCACTCGCGAACGACGTAACTTACGGCGGAGCCGTGTTGGTTCCGAGTTCAATCGATCTGGACCCCGGTGCGAGCGGTCAACAGGTAAGCTTTGCGACCTCCAACGGCAGCTTCGTGGCGAACAGCGATGGCAGCGTCGTGTTCACGGCGGCGCCAGGCTATCAAGGGCCGGCGTCCGCGAGTTACACGGTCAGCGATAGCTTGGGGCGAAGCTCGGAGGTCGTGACGCTCGAGGTAACCGTGAAGCCCGACCCCAAGGCTCCACAAATCCTCTACTCGTTCGAAACAGGGACGGACGGCTGGTTGGCCGCGAGCTTCAACTCGGGTGCCGGCAGCGTGGCGCAGAGCGCCGACTTCGCGAGTCAGGGCGGCTTTGGCTTGAAGATCAGCCCAACCGGCGGCGGCTGGTTCGGCGTCGAATACGCGCTGCCCATCGATCTGTCCGACAAAGCTCACGTGCTCTGGGACATGCGCACCACAGGCTCGCCGACGTCGGTCGAGCTGGCGCTGCAGACTGGCGACAACTTCGCCTTCTGCACAGCCGGGAATTTCCAGTTCATCAACGCCAACACGCTCGCCACGATCGACATCGATCTCGCTGACCTCGACTGTGGAGGCGCTGCTCCCGACTTGCACAAGATTCACAACTTTTACATGTTCTTGGGCAACGCTGGGCCCGACCCAATCTATATCGACACCGTGCGCGCCACGCGACCTCAGCCGATCCCGCCGCTCTATGGCTTCGAGTCGGGGATCGACGATTTCCGGGCTGCCAGCTTCAACGCGGGCGCCGGCGTCACGGAGCAGAGCACGGACTTTGTGACGGAGGGTGATTTTGGTTTGAAGATTACCCCCACGGGGGGCGGCTGGTTCGGCGTCGAATACACGCTGCCACTCGACCTTACCGGCAAGACCCACGTGCTCTGGGATCTCAAGACCACCGGCTCGGGAACGTCGCAAGAGCTTGCGTTGCAGACTGGCAACAACTTCGACTTCTGCACGGTCGGGGGATTTCAGTTCATCAACGCGAACACCACCACCACCATCGACATGGACCTCGCGGCGCTCGACTGCGGTGGGGCGACGCCTGACCTCGCGCAAGTTCACAACTTCTACATCTTCCTCGGTAACGCCGGGCCGGACCCAATCTACATCGACAATGTGCGTGCCACGGCCGGCGCGCCGCCGCTCTACTCCTTCGAGAGCGGCACGCAAAGCTTCCAGGCCGCAAGCTTCAACGCCGGCGCAGGCGTTACGGAGCAGAGCGCCGACTTCGCGAGTGAGGGCAATTTCAGCCTCAAGATCACACCCACGGGGGGCGGCTGGTTTGGCGTCGAATACGCGACTCCGCTGAGCCTCGCCGGCAAGACCCACGTATCTTGGGATCTCAAGACGACGGGCTCCGGCACTTCACAGGAACTCGCGCTGCAGACCGGGAACAATTTCGACTTCTGTTCCGCTGGCGGCTTTCAATTCGTGAATGCGAACACCACGGCGTCGATCGACATCGATCTGGCGACGCTCGACTGTGGCGGCGCGACACCGGACCTAAGCCAGATTCACAACTTTTACATCTTCCTCGGCAATGCAGGCCCGGACCCGATCTACCTCGACAACGTGCAGGCGCGCTGAGCGGCCCGCGCTTCTGGATCAGCGCGGCGCCTCGCCACTCTGGGCGACGCCGCGCTCACCAAAATAGAACTGATCAATGGCGTTCACGAAGTCGGGGGATTCGCCGACCGCGACGAAGGCCAGAACGAACTCCCGCACCACGTCGTCGGTGCGGCCTAGGGAGCGCAGCCAATCGGCGGCCCCGCGCTCGACGGCCGGGGCGGTCATCACGTCGAGTACGCGCTGCTCGAGTTCATTCGCCGAAGTCCCCGCAACGACCGCGATCAGCGCTCGTTCGGCGCGGGCCAAGAAGTCGTCATCTTCCATGATTTGGCGGCCGCGCAGCACGCTTTCCTCGAAAAAACTCGGCGAGGAGAGCACGCGGGCGATGGCCTGTCGCGGGGCGGGGTGCTCCCCGAACGTCTGCGCGAAGCTCAAAAGGACGCGGCTCATGCGCTCGGGGTCTTCCAAGTAGTGACTCAGCGCCTCGTTGTAACGCGGGTCCCAGCGCGGCACCCCCAGGGTGGCGGCGGCGTGGCGCTTCGATGCTTGCTCGATCGCCTGCATCAGCGCGTGCGCGATGGCGCCTTCGATCTTGCCACTGGCCAAGAGTCCACGGGTCAGGTCGTGGATCGCGTCCACGAGCGCTGGGCGCTTCATCAGCGCGTGGGAAGCATGCGACAGCGCGGTATCCATTTCTTTGCTCGAGAAGAGGGCGTCGATCTGTCGATCGAGCTCGGCCTCGGCGTCGTCGGGATGCGCCTTCTGCACGCCCCGCACGAAGCTACGAAATACCTCGCTCTCCCCCAGGCGGGCGACGAGCCGTTGTCCCCGTTCGGCGATGGCCGGATCGTTGCCCATGCGCGAGAGCAGCGCGGAGCCCGCCGTGCTGACCCCGCCGTCCGCCCCGATCCGATCGAAGGCGCGATCGAAGGCTTCGTCCACGGCTGAGTTCGCGAGCGCCCGCCCCACGCCTTGCTGCAGGTGTTCGGGGACCGTCCTAGCGGTTGGCGTTGTGTTTGCAGCGCTCCGGGCAGCGCCTGGCGTTTGCGCAGGCGGCTGTGTGGGGCCGCAACCAAAGACGAGAACCGAGCCGCTGAAGGCCCACCAGCGTGTCGCGCCGCGCATCGAACGGACTATAGCCCTCCGTGGCTTCGACGCTCGCGGCGAGCAGGCGAGGGCGCCGTGTTCTATTCAGCGATTATGTTGCACACTCCCGATTTTGCCCACGTTCTTCGCTTGTTCGGCGAGCCCACGCTGAAGGACGCCCACGCGCGTGGCCCACTCGAAAACCTTCGGTAAGTGTTGCCAGAACGGGCCGCGCTTGCCCATCCAGCGCAGCGACCCCTTGAGCAGACTCGCCATCGCGGGGCTTACCACGGTTTCGGCGTTCGTCATCCAGTTTGGGTGCTGAATGGCGGCCTTCACCAGCAAGTCGTAGCTGGCGACCAGATCGAGCTCAGGAGAAATGAACCACGACGGATAGAAGAGGGGATCGTCCTCGGCGAACCAGCCCATGTCTTTGCAGGTGCGCTCGAGCGGCGTGCCGGCGTAGACGCGGATTCCGGTGGAGAACAGCACCATGTCGGTCTTGGGTACGTGCTCCTCGCAGAAACTCAAGGTCTCGCGCACGGTGTCGAGCGTCTCGGAAGGGGCGCCCAACATGAAAAACCAATAGGTGGGCATGCCAGCTTCACGCAGCACCTGCGCCGCGCGCACTACCGCGTGCTTCTTGAAGCCTTTGTTGAGGGTTTCGAGGGTGACCGTGGAGGCGCTCTCCGGCGTGCACATCACGTTCTTGAAACCGGCGCGCTGCATGGCCAACACTAGCTCGGGCGTCACCGCGGCGGGGTTCAGCCCCATCGTCGAATACTCGACTGGAAAGGCGCGAGCCGCGAGCTCCTCACACAGCGCGCGCGCGTGGGAGAGCGGCAGATTGAAGGTCGAATCGACGAAATCGACCTTGCTGACGCCATGGCTCACGGCCTCTTCGATCTCGTCTGCGACCTCTTTGGGGTCGCGCAGTCGATAGCGGTGCCCCTCGATGTTGTTGTACACGCAGTACGAGCACTTGAGCGCACAGCCACGCTTGGTTTGGATGGGGTATGGACCGCCGTTCGCGGCGTAGCGGCGCAGGTCTACCCAGCGCCAGGCTTCACTGCGCGCCGAGGTTCCGATGTCCGGCACCAACGCGCGACCGTTGGCGGGTTCACCGCGACCGAGCCTGCCCGTATCCAGGATGGGCAGGCGCTGGCCAGTCGCCGAGCCGCGCTCGAGCAAGCCGGGAACTTGGTTGATGCTCTGTCCGCTCTCGAGCGCCGCGAGCAGCGCCGGGAACGCCACTTCACCCTCGCCGACCAGGGCCAGATCGGCCTCCAGATACTCGAAGCAGTCACCCGGCGAGACGTTGACGGCGCTCCCCCCGATCACGATGCGAGCGTTCGGGGCCGCCTTTCTCGCCACGCGCACCACGGAATCTCGAATCTCTTCGAGGTAAAAGTGGGGCGATTCGAAGTTGCAGTTGTCGATGTTTCGGATCGACAGCGCGACGATCGGCACTGGCCGACGCGCGAGCTCCTCCCGCACGCTGCGCGCCGGATCGCGCACGAAGGTGAGGTCCAACACCTTCACGTCGTGGCCCGCCCGCGCGGCGGCGGTCGCGACCGTGCAGAGCCCCGCTGGCACCGCAGGCCATGGCATGTGTTCCCGATTCGTGTTTACGAGCAGGACCTGCATGGCGAAAAGTCTTACGCTCCCTGGCGGGTGGCGTAAAGGCGCGGAGCTTCCCGGGGCTCGCTTCGAGCGAGCGGCGTTCCTCCGCGGCTACTTCAGGCCGAAGCTGAAACCGGCCGAAGCCTTGGCGCTGCCTGCTTTGGTTCCGGCGCTCGCACTCGCGCTCTTTTCGACGTTCACTTTCGGGGGGGTGACCTTGACTTGGGCGGCTGCGTTGGCGCTCTTCTCGGCTTCCTGAAGCTTCGCCTTCACATCTGGCAGCGCGAGTTTGGCGTCGACCCCGAGCTTGGCGTCCGCGCCGACTTTGGCATCGGCTCCGAGCTTGGAGCGGGCTGCGAGGTTTGCGTCGACATTCACGCTCGGGGGATCTAGGTGCAGGCCACCGACGGCCGAAAGCGATGCGGCCGCTCCCACGAAGGCGCGCCCAGCGACGTCCAGCGTCACTCGGATGGGTTGTAGGTGCACGTCCGCGCCGCCCGTGAATTCGCCCTTGTAGCTCGAGCTCGCCGGGTCAAAGCTGAGGCTCAAGTCGGGCGTCGACAGCGCGCCCAGCCCGAGTTTGAGCGAGGCATCGGCGCCCAGCGTCGCCTTGCCTGCGGCGTCGAGCACGAACGCTTGGATCGCTTTGCCTTGCGCCACCAATTCGACCGAGTAGTTCCCGAGCAGCAACACCTGGCCGCCGTGCGAGGCATCGACACGTAGTGCGATGCCGTCGAGGCGACCCACGTCGATGCCCGCTTTGCCGCCGATCGAGAGCTCGACAGGGCCCGGCGCCAGCGTGACCCCGGCCTTCGCATGCCCGGAGAAACAATGGCGGATGGGGTCGAAGCTCAACTGCAGCGATTCGCGCGCGTCACCGCTGGCCTGAACGCTGGCGTTCACGTCGAGCCCCGCTTGCGCGTGCACGGCGGCACCGCTGGCGTCGCGCAGAAAGGCCAGCACTTCGCCGTCGGACCGCACCAGAAGCTCGGCGCTGTGCGCACCGACACTCAGCATATGTCCGCCAAATTCGGGGCTCCGCATCGCGAGCGCGGTCTCGAGCTTCGCCTCGAGCGCCTTGCCGCTCAGGGTGAGCGTGAGCTCGAGCGGGCCCGTCGCGAGTTCGACGCCGGCCTTGGCGTGGCCCTCGAAGCGCGCGCTCGGCGCCGAGAAGCCGAGCGCGACTGCTTCCTTGCCATGGGATTTGGTGGAAACCAGGGCGCGGAGCGAGACGCCGTCGCTCAGCAGTTGCCCACCTGAGTCGAACACCAGAGCCTCGACGAGCCCCGCCTGATGGACGACGAGCTCGACCGCGTGATCGCCCACAGCGACGACGCGCCCGCCGATCCGCGCCTTGATCTTCGATAGCGTCGCGGCGGCTGAGCCCGACGCGGAGAGCGCGACGTCGGCGGATGCGCTCGCCTTGGGGCCCGAGCCATCCGACCCACACACCTTCAACGAGCTCGCGCTCACCAGAATCAAAGACGTGACCAATCCTCGCATTGCGTGGCTCCTTTGCGCATGCCCATGGCGGTGGGCAGGGGCAAGTTGCGGCTAGCGTGGATCGATTGCAACCCTTATCGACGCGCCATGGGGCTCCGAGGCTCCAAAACCAGCTAGATTTGCAGCCGATATGCGGGATCTCAAGCGTCGGTCAGCTTGACTCGTCGCGCTCCGAATACGGCCGTGATTTCGAGCGTACCGCCCAAGGCTTGGACGTAGCGGCGCAGCGTCGAGGTCAGATGGTCATTTCGGCTCTCGACGCGCGAGAGCTCCGACTGGGTCATGTCGAGCGCCCGTCCAACCTCCAACTGCGTCAGCTCGAGCCCCTGCCGCAGCGCTTTGAGCGTCAATGCCTCGAGCTCGGCTTTGGCGCGCGCCTGCACACGGGCCTGGGCTTCCAACGACAATCGAGACTGTTTGAGGGACTTCCAACTTTGATTCATGCACGGGCTCGCTCAGGGACAGCTGACGGCTTGCGTAGGCTCGCTCAGAAATTCACGGAAGCGCCGTTCGGCAAAGCGCACCGAGTCGCCGTAGTACGCGCGGTCGAGGGCCTCGCCCAAGAGCACGAGAATGCGTTCTCGCGCCACGTCGATGCCGTACAGCACGCGAAGCCCCGGGAGCACCGATTTGATCGTCAGTTCGCGGAGGCCCGTGCTGGGGTCCGAGATCGCTTTCGCGTCCAGCCCCACGAGCTCGAGCACTTCGAAGAAGGTCTGTTTCAGGCGCAGCATCAAGTCCGCCGCGGAGGGCCCGCTGCGAGTGGCTGCCTCGACATGCGGCCCGAGCGCGAGCGGCGTACGCCCGAGACCGCTCCTCGTAAGGCCAATTCCACTCAGTCGATCGACCACACGCAGCGCGCTGCGCATTTGCTGCAGATCGCCGACGCGCTCGAGCACTTGCGCGCTCTGCGCGTGGTCGAGCTTGGAGAGCCGCGCTAGAAACTCTGGCGCCTCGAGGCAGCGCGTGATCTCGCGCTGCCACGACAGCAGCTCTTGCAGGCGCTGGCCGCCCTCGATCAGAGCCAGATCTAGGCGCAGCGCGGCCGGCGCCGCCTGGCTCTCCACGCCCGTCCCGTCGAACCACAAGAGCAAGCGGCTCGCGCGCACGGGATCGAGTCCGGGTCCGAGCTTCGCCAGCACGTCGAGCAAGCTGGCGACTTCTTCGGCGACGGGCGCCCCCAAGGTCTCGAACCAACGCGCGAATTCGTCGCTGACGGTGAGCTCGAACATGCCTACATATTACTCGGAAAGAATATGCTGTCAAAAGCATATCCGGCGGGTCGCTCTTGGGACAGCCGGGTACGCGGTTCCGGAGCCCGCGCCGCCCAGCGGACGCTCGATGCGCAGCCGCTACCTCTTGACGAGGAGGCGCGCTGCTTTTATCAACGTGTCATAGGTGTCAGGGACGCCTCCACGTCCGCGGGAAGGGCTAAGCCCACCAGATTCTGATCGACAGGCCACCTAACTTCCTGCCTGAAACAGCGGACAACGGGCAATCTGGAAGAAAGGTGTGTCCATGACTGTTCCGCAAAAAGGCGTCTTGCCGGCTCGAGCGTCGCTCGAAAACCTGCGCAATCAGGCCAAGACCTTACAAAAGCAGCACCGCGCGGAAGATCCTGCCGCAGTGGCGCGCGTCGCCGGAGTGTTACCTCGCGCCGAGATGCCGCTGAAATTGCACGATGCTCAATTCGTGTTGGCGCGCGAGTACGGCTTTACCAGTTGGCCAAAGCTCGTCGAACACGTGGAAGGTCCGCGCCCTGTCGATCGCGTCAAGCGCGAAGACGGGCGCGTTTGGATCGACGGCGTGCCCCGCCTGCGTTGGGGCGCGAATGCGGAGCCAACCTACCTGGGGGCGCTCGAAGCCGCATTTCGGTCGAGTGCGCGAGCGCTCGATCTGACGAGCCTAATGGGTGATTCGGGGCTCTGCTTCCGAATGCGCTGGGCCACGAAGGACCAGGGGCGCTCTTGGTGTGGCTCGGGCCCGTGCGGCGAATGGCCGGAAGAGGTCTCCGCGCTGAACGCGGCCACGGGCTACGTCTTCGCGTGGGACTCGCCGCCGGCGGCCCGTCCGTTCACGAGCGAACACGTGCAACGCATCGTGGAGCACATCGATCGCGGCTGGCCCATTCTAGCGTTCATCAAGAACCACGACATGGGCGTGATCTATGGCTACGAAGCCGAGGGACGGCGCTTGCTGGTTTCCGACTATTGGGCGAGCGAAGAGCCGTGCCTCGCCCAAACCGAGGACGCTAAGGAAATCGGCCTGTTTCTGCAGCGCATCGACGAGCCCGTGCCACGCGCTCGGGCGGCGCAGGCGGGCCTCGCACTAGCCGTGAAGCGCTGGCACGACGGCGTGGTGGAGTCGGAGACGGGCACGCGCTCGACGTACTACTATGGCACGGCAGGCTATGCGCGCTGGATCGCTGATCTCGAGCGGGCGGATAGTCTCAGCGACGCGGAGCGCGGCAATCTGTTCTTCCTGAATGGCTGGACCTACAGCTCCTTCTACGCGAACCGCGGCGGCCACGCGGCGCGCTATTTGCGAGCCAATGCTGCACACTTTTCAGAGCAGGCGCAGACGGCGCTGGAAGCGGCGGCAAGCTGTTACGATCGCTTGCGCGAGCGTTTGGGCGGCTGGGACCCCGCCGATCCCACGTTCGGCATGGTGAAACAAAAGAAGCCCGACACCTGGAGCGCCGAGGTTCGTGAGCGGGAGCTCTCGCTATTGCGGGACGCCCATGATCTCGATGGCCGCGCGATTGGCTTCATTGCCGAGGCGCTGGGCTTCGACGCCGAGGCGCGGACGTCGGTATAAAGCGCGGTCGTGAGCGGGAGCGCCGGAGTGTCGTCGATTGGGCTCGCTGAGCTCAGCGGTCAGGGAAAGTAGAAGACGCTCACCTCGTCGCTCCCGCCAGCGCCTTGATGGATGGCTCCGCCCGGCAGGTAGATGCGATCGTCCAGGGTTGCGGCGCCGAATCCATGGCGTGGAACCAGCATGGTTCCCATGGCTTGCCAGGTGTTGGTTGTCGGGTCGTAAGCGTCGATGTTGGGGAACACGCCGCTGCTGACGGCCGAGTTGCCCTCGCCACCAAATACCACCAGGTGTCCGCGCAGCACCGCCCCCGCGAGGCCCCCGCGCGGCGTGGGCAGAGGGGCGCGCTCGGTCCAGGTCTTCGCTGCCGGATCGAAGGACCACGTCTTCGCTTCGATGCCCGTGATGCCATCGGCGCGGCCGCCCGCGACATACAAGATCCCATTGATGGCGCCGGCGGCGCAGTGTTCGCGGCGCTCGGGTAACGGTGGCAATTCTTCCCACTTGTCTGCGGCTGCGTCATAGCGGGCGGCGTTGTTGACGCTCATCCCGTCGTGCGCGCCGCCGAACACATACATCAGCCCGGCATCGACTGCGACGCATGCGGCGGCGCGCGCGGTGCCCGTCGGCAGTGGGCTCTTTGCTGTCCAGTTGTCGCTGGCGGGATCGTACGCATAGACGTCCGTGGTGGCCGTCGACATCCCGTTGTTGATGTAAAAACCGGCCACATAGATCTTGTCCGCGATGACGCCCGCGTTGCCGTGATTCAAGGTAGCGGGGAACTTCTTGACGCTGCGCCAGCTGTCCTTGCCGGGGTTATAGGCCTGGACCGAATCGGTAGGGTTCGGGTTGTAACCACCAATGACATAGACCTCGCCTGCTGCGGCGACGACGGAGTGCTCTTGGCGCGCTGCCGCCAACTTCGCGAGCGCCTTTTCGGTTGGCGTGCCGGAAAACGTTGCTGATTGCCCGCCTGTTCCCGCCGTCGTGGCGCGCCCTGCGGCCCCAGAACTGTTGGCACCGCCGCTCCCTCCCGTCGTCAGCGTGCCGCCCGCGTTCGAGCCCGCGCTTGGTGACGTGCCGCCCGCGTTAACACCGCCGCTTGTGGCCGCACCGCCCGCGCTGGCTCCCGCAGTGCCTCCACCCGCGGACGTACCGCCCTTGCTGAGGTCACCGCCCGTGCTCGACGCGAGCGCACCGCCGCTTCCCAAAGGCGCGCCGCCTTGTCCGTTGCCGCCGCTTGTTGAAGCGTTCACACCAGCGGCGCCGCTCTGCCCGGCGCCGCTCTGCCCGCCTGGGGCGCCGCCGGTGCTGCCACTGAATTGGTTCGCGGGTGGATCCCCTGAGCAGGCTACGAGGCTTGCGACCCATAGCATCGACACACGAGCAGCACTGCGCATTGCCACGCGCCCAGACTAGCACGCTCGTTGCGTCCGAGGTCCCGTCTGGAGCACGCACCACGACACTCGAGTTCCAGCGGATGACTCGAGTCCCAGCGGAGTGCCGCGCTGTGCCTTGTGGTTCGCCAGTCGTGACTCCACGCGTTCGTGAAACGCCAAAACGTCACATGGCATCGCGGTCGATTGGATTTGTGAGACGTCCCTGGATTCGAGAGCGTGTGCGTGCCTGGCGACGCCTGCCCGCTCCGAGTTCACAGAAAATGGGTTTCACCTGAGCGAATGCCGATCCTCGCGCGCCTCGCCGGGCATCCACGCCGGGGATGACAGCGGGTGCCCGAACAGGGGGCGGGCCGCACTGCGCGGGCGAGAGGGGGCCGTGCGCGAACGAGCAACCGAGCGGTTGCGCTTCAGCGATCGCGCGCTACGGTAAGTGCAACCTGGAGGTTGCGCATGACTGTCCCCGACAAAATCGAAAAGAGCACCATCTTGCGCGCGCCGCGTGCGCGCGTCTGGCGCGCCATCAGTGACTCCGCCGAGTTTGGCGCTTGGTTTGGCGTGGTCTTTGACGGGCCCTTCGTGGCCGGCGAGCGCCTCAGCGGTCGGACGAAGCCCACGACCGTGGACCCGGAAGTCGCCAAGCTACAAGCGCCGCACGCGGGAAAGCCCTTCCTGATTACGGTCGAGCGCATCGAGCCCCAACGTCTATTTTCGTTTCGCTGGCACCCGTTCGCGATTGACCCAAACGTCGACTACTCGGGGGAGCCGACTACGCTCGTCGAGTTCGAGCTCAGCGACGTCGAGGCTTTTACCCGCCTCGAGATTCGTGAGTCGGGGTTCGACGGCATCCCGCTCGAGCGCCGCGCCAACGCCTTCACCGCAAACGAGGGAGGCTGGGAGCACCAGTGCAGGCTCGTCGAGAAATATCTGCAGCTGCATGCGGCGTAGCGGCGCGGCGCGCGCCTTCAAGGGGTCCGCTCCAGTGTTTGCGGCGCTCGGGGACGCGACGCGGCTCGCTGTGGTCGCCCGCCTGTGCGAGTCAGGTCCGCTCTCAATCACGCGCCTCGCGGAAGGTTCGGCGGTGTCGCGTCAGGCGGTTGCCAAGCACCTGCAGGTGCTAGCCGGCGCCGGGCTCGTACGAGGCTTTCGCGACGGCCGAGAAAGTGTCTGGCAGCTCGAACCAAAGGGGCTCCGCGAGGCGCGCCGCTTCCTCGACTCCATTTCGCAGGAGTGGGACGCGACGCTGGAACGCCTGCGTGTGTTCGTGGAGTCCTGATCCTGGCTGACCCGTGGCCTGTGCGGGGGCGCCCGACCCAATTCAGCCGGGGGTCTGCGATGAATCGAAGGACTGCACCGGGCCGCGCCAGTGTTCGTTGCTCACCTCCGCCTCGTGAAAGGCGCGCCCTGTAAACTGCCCGATCACGCGGCGCCAAAACGCCGTCGCGGCCTGGTTATTGGGGGTCTGACGGACCTCCCAACGGCCGGCGAACTTGCGGAAGAGCTCGTGGGCCGCGCTGCTCCCGACGCCCTGCCTGCGGTAGCGGCGCACCACGAAGAACTCGGCCATGTCTGCGACCCCGAGATCGCCCGACAGTCGGCTCTTTTGGTGGACGAGCGCAAAGCCGGCAAGCTGTCCGCGCGCAAAAATCAGAAAGGGGTGTCGCCAGTCGTCCAGGAAGTACGCTCCGAATTCCTTGGGCGAAAAACGGCCGCTGGCGTCGAGCTCGAGCTCGATCATCTCGCTGAAGTCGTATGCGTAGAGCTGATAGAGGTTCTCCAGTGTGCGAAGCTCCGAAGCTTCGGTGGCGCGGACGACGACATCGCTGGGCGAAAGATTGGCCAAACTGCCCGCAGTTTGCAGCATTTGCCGGGCGGAGTCACCCGCAACGCCCTGAACCCGATGTGCGAGCCCCGTTTGCGCCGCTTGGTGCGACTGGCCTCCCGCGCTCTTTAGGGTCTGCGGGCGCCTTGAACGGGCGAGGGCAGGGCGCTAGGAAGAGCGGCGAATGCTTACCCTCCGGCCGTATCAACGCGAGGCTATCGAGGCTGTGCTCGCGGCGCGGCGAAGCGGTGAGCGGCGGCTGCTCGTGTGCCTACCTACGGGCGCGGGCAAGACAGTGATCTTTGCGGAGCTCGCGCGCCTCGCGCGCCGCCAGGTGCTGGTGCTCGCACACCGCGAAGAATTGATCGATCAGGCTCGAAACAAAATCTCGGCCGTGCTGCCCGGCGAGGGCGTGGTTTCGATCGAACAAGGCGCGCTGCGAGCATCGCTCGAGGCCAAGGTGCTGGTGTGCTCGATTCGCTCGCTCCACGAGGCCCGCCTCACGCGGCTGCTCGAAGGTCGCGACTTCGGACTGGTCATCTACGACGAATGCCACCACGCGGCGGCGACCGACAACCTGCGCGTGCTGCGTCAGCTCGGTGCGTTCGACAGCGGGTGGACAGGCACGCTGCTCGGGTTTACGGCCACGACCGCGCGCGGCGACGGGCAAGGGCTCGACTCGGTGTTCGAGCGCATTGTGTATTCGAAGAGCTTGCTCGAGCTCATCGATGCCGGCTTCCTGGCTCCGCTCAGGGGCTTTCGCGTGCGAACCGCGGCGGATCTCAGGCGCGTTTCGCACGGCGCGGGCGATTTCCGCGAAGAGGAATTGGCCGAAGCCGTCGACATCGAAGACCGCAACGCGCTCGTGGCGCGCTCGATTCAAGAGCTGGCCCGAGATCGGCGTACGGTCGCGTTTTGCGTGACGGTGCGCCATGCACGACACCTCTGCCAGGCGCTGAATGCGCTCGGCGTCCAAGCGGGCGTGGTTCACGGCGCGATGCCGAGCGATGACAGGCGCGCCGCGCTCAAAGCTTTTCGTGACGGTCGCCTTCAGGTGCTGACCAATGTCGCGGTACTGAACGAGGGCTTCGACGACCCTGGTGTATCATGCGTGGCGATGGCGCGACCCACGCGGTCGCAAGGGCTGTACGCGCAGTGCGTGGGTCGAGGCACGCGGCTCGCTCCGCACAAGCAGGATTGCCTGATTCTCGACTTCGTCGATCTCTCCGAGCTTAGCCTGTGCAGCTTGCCATCGCTGTTCGGGCTGCCGCGCGAGCTCGATTTGCGAGGTGCTCAGGTCAACGACGCAGCTCGAATCTGGCACGGGATTATGCTGGATCGGCCAGGCTTCGAACTCGAAGCCGGCGCGCTCACGCTGCCCGAGATTCAGGCGCGTGCGCAGAGCTTCGACCCGCTGACGCTCCAGACCAACGCCGAGATTCGCGCGATTTCTGGCAATGCCTGGTTCTCCTTGGGCCGGCAGGGGCTTGGTTTGCATTTCGAGCGAAAATCGGGCCGCCTGAGCGAAGCTCTGGTTTTGAAGCGCGCGGAGCGCGGCAAGAAGTGGGAGGTGAGCCTGGACGGCAAGGTGATGGATCGCTTCAGCCGTTTCGAAGACGCCGTGCAAGCCGTCGATTACGAAATTGAGCAAATGGGGCGTGCGGTCGCGGCCTCTGCTCGAGACGACGCAGCGTGGCGAAGCGGGCCAGCTCCGGCCGCTCCTGCCAAGCTAGTTGAAGCCGCGCATATGCGACACGGGGATGCGCTCAGGCTCGCCGTGTGGGAGCGCCTCGTCGGGGGCTCGCCGGGTCCGGCTCCGCAGCGGGCGGCACTGGCTGTCGCAGCGAAGCCTGGGAACGAGTGACGGCACGTTTGCTCACTCAGGTGCGTATCGGACGCTGCGACCACGCCGGATACGCGCTGCGCGGATCGGCGAGTCGTCTGCCGGGCGTGCTGGGCATTAAGGGCCCGCACCGGGCCCGCTGTTGCAATATTCGTAGAAGCGGTTGCCGCTGGCGCTATAGGCGCGACCGCTGGTGGCTGCGGCCGCCCACGGCGCGGTCTTGTTGATGTGAGCGCCGATCGTGGACTCGCGAATCACGGCTTGGCCGTTCGGAGTCGGCGTCGTGCTACTCGTATCCCAGGAACGACCGAGGTGGTTGATGTTGGCAGGCGCGGCGCTGTCCGCCGTGAAGTTGCAGCGAATTAGCAGAAAGCCGAGATTATTCCCGACTGAGGTGCTGGGGGCGAGGATGACGCCCGCGCCGCTGCCGCGCCGCGATGACAGATAGTGAATCTCCGAGGCTTCGATCACGACGTTGGCGTTGCCGTAGATGTAGTCGGTGTCACCTTCGATGAAGCTGTCCCGAATATAGACGCGCGCGATCGTCGTGGCATTCGGTGCCTGAAGCTGGAGGGTGTCTTGAAAACCGTGCAAGCGAACGTTCTGAAGGACGATCTTGTCGCCCGTGGTTAGTAATGCGAGCGCCTGGATGTTGGTGCCGCTCGCGGGAGTCGGGAAATCGTTCGAAATCGTCAGGTTCATGATCTGAAACCCGTTCGACTTCGCCGTGACCGTCTGGCTCGCGCCTTGAGAGGCGGACATGTTGTAGATGATCACGACCTTGGTCGCATCGCTGCTCGCCCCGTAGAGCGTGACCGGAGTCGACCCAGAATAGGAGACTTTTTCCCGGTAAGTGCCGGGTTTGACGAGGATGTAGCGACGCGCCGAACCGCTCACCGCGTTCATCGCTGCTTGCACGGTGGTGTGTGTGCCGCTGCCATCCGCGGCGACGGTGAAGTCGGGAGTGAACGCGCTCGCGCTGCCAAGGCCCGCGGTCGGATCCCAGTTGTCGGTGGTCGGCGCATTGAAGGAGCCCACCTGTGCGAGGTACTTCGCGATGGTGTAGTTGGCTGCGTCCGTGCTGCTCAACTGGGGTCGCGTCGAGGTGCTCGCGATGGGTTTGGCGCAGACGCCGCTCGAGCCGCCAGTAGTTGTCGCGCCGCCGCTCCCTGGGGTGCCCGCTACTCCTCCGCTGCTCGGGGTGCCGCCGCTGCTCTTGGTTCCGCCGACTCCGGTGTTGCCCCCGCTCGAGGCAGGGCTGCCTCCACGCCCGCTCGCCCCCGCCATCCCGTTTGCGCCGGCGGCCCCGGCACCTGCTCCGCCCACCGACGGTG
>JAEUAF010000704.1 GCA_019695485.1 Sorangium sp. | reverse complement strand
GCCGCCACGGGTGGCGCTGCGAGCGGAGGCACGGCGGCCGGCGGCACAGGCGCCAGCAGCGTCTGTCCGTCCGGAATCACTCAGACCATCACGGTGGCCAAGGACGGGAGCGGCCAGTACTCGACGGTGCAGGCCGCCGTCAACTCCATCGCGAGCGGGAGTACGACTCATGTGCGCATCAATATCAAGGCCGGCACTTATACCGAAAAGCTCACGATCGCCAGTCGCTCGAACCTATGCCTCGTGGGTGACAGTGCCAGCTCCACCATCCTCACTTACGGCGACAGCAACGCCGCGGTTGGCAGCACCAGCGGGAGCGCTAGCGTCGTGGTTAGCGCCAACGATTTTTCTGCCGCCAATCTCACGTTCCAAAACAGCTACGGCTCGGGATCGCAGGCTGTCGCCCTGCGCACCACCGGGCAGCGTGAGCAATTCCTGAACTGTCGCTTCGTCGCCTATCAGGACACGCTCTATACGCAGAGCGGCACGCAGTACTTCAAGAATTGCTACGTGCAGGGCAATACGGATTACGTATTCGGGGCGGCCACTGCCGTTCTCGACAACTGCGAGGCGCGCAACGTGGAAGGCGGCAGTGCGGTCGCGGCGCCGAATACGGACGCGGCCACCAATTACGGGATCGTGTTTCTCGGCGGTACGTTCACCGCGGTGTCGTCCGTGAAGGCAAACTCGGTGGCGCTCGGGCGACCCTGGGGCGCCAAGGGCGCGGCGACGTATCTCCACGTGGCGCTAGGCAGCCATATCATCTCGAGTGGCTTCGTCGTCATGAGTGGCAACGACCCCGCCAATGCGCGCTTCGGGGAGTATCAGAGCACGGGCGCCGGGGCGAATGCGTCAGCGCGCTCCTCCTATCAACTCAGCGCGAGCCAGGCCGCAAACTATACGATCGCCACCATCTTCGCGAACGCTTGGACCCCGAGCTACAGCCAGTGAACGAACGCGAGTCCCCGCGCCAGGCGTTCGGGCCTGCCAGGTGGCGTGAGGCGCCCGGGCCCAAAGAGGGCGTCGCTCGACCCGCCGGGGGCGGAGCTCAGGATCTCGGCGGCGGCGTCTCGGGGTAGCGGCGGCGCTCGAAGAGCACCAGGCTGCGGCGCTGGGCGCTGGTTTCTTGCTTCGCCTTCTTCTTGAGCGACGCGGCGATTTGGAAGAACAACGCCGGGTGGACGTCGGGAGAGATCTTGTGGGCGTCGATGGCGGCCAAACTGAGGGTGGTGAGTGGGACCGCTATCTCGTCGCCGCGCCGGTCTTTCGCCAGGAATTGACCGCTCGCCAAGTCGTCACGCCGGAATACGTGTCGCTTTTCGCGATCGAATTCCGCGCAAATCCAGTCGAGGACGCCGTTCGAGCAGGGACCGGCGCAGACCAAGACGAAGTCATCACCGCCCAGGTGACCGAGCCGCGCGTGCTCTCCCAGCTCGGTCGCGCCAGCGCTGAGCACTTTGGCCGCCACGCGGATTAGCTCGTCCCCCGCGACGAAGCCGTAAACGTCGTTGAACTCTTTCAAGCGATCGAGATCGGCGTACACAATCGTGAAGTCTTTGCGCGACAGCACGCCAGTGAGCCAGCACAAGATGGCTCGGTTGCCCGGCAAGCGGGTGAGAGGGTTTTCGCCTTCGGCCGACTGAATCTCGAGCTCTGCCGAGCGCACCAGCAGCTGTCGAACGGTGACGGCGCCCACGTATTTGCCTTCGGCGCTCACCACCAAGATCGGATCGTAGAGCTCCTGTCGGCCGCGCTCCATCGCCAAGCGCGAGAGGCTGGTCACGGGGGTCGCGGCTTCCACCATCAGGAAGTTTGCTTTCGCGACTTCGTCGATGAACAGCGCGGACACCTCGGCGGCGGCGGGGCCGTTGGCGCGGTCGAAGAAGTGTTGGCGTGTTACGAGCCCGACCGGCCTGCGCTCGGCATCGAGCACCACGAGCTCGTCGAGCGTGGGCTTTTGGCGATAGAGCTGCTCGAGCTCGCCGCAGGTGAGGGTTTGGGGCTCGGCGGTCGGCGCGCTGATCACCAGCGCGTTGATGCTCTCGCTGAGTTCACCGCGCCAGGCGCCTTCGCGCTCCATCAGGTGCCGCACTTCAGCGCGTCGCTCGGGGGGCAACGTGTGGAGGTTGCGCTCGGGCTCCGCGAACAGGAAGCCTTGCGCAAAGCGCACGCCAAGGCGCACCAGCACCTCGAGCTCTGCAAAGGTCTCGACGCCCTCGGCAACCAGCTTGGAATCGAGGCTCTGCGCAAACCCGACCAGCGAACGTACGAGGCGCTGCCGATAGCTGTCGCTTTGGATGTTCCGCACGAGCTCGGAATCGAGCTTCAGGAAGTGCGGGGAGCAGCTCACCAGGGTGATCAGGCTGGAGTGCCCCACACCGAAGTCGTCGATCGCGATCTCGAAGCCTTCGTTCGCATAGTGCTCGATGAGCTCCCCGAAGCGACCGTGGTCGCTCACTGCGCGCTGTTCGGTGAGCTCGAGCACGAGGTGGGCTGGGTCGATGCCCTGCCGGCGCAAGGCAGCCCCTGTGAACGCCGCCACGAAGCGCGGGTCACTGAGCACTTCGGGCCCCACATTCAAGAAGAAGCGCAGCCCGCGAGCCCGCCCGTTGAGGGCCGCGATTTCAGCGAGCGCAGCGCTGCGGCAGGCTGCCTCGAGCTCCCAGCCGAGGCCTTGAGCACGCGCCAGCGTGAACGCATCGAGAATGTTCGGAAAGCGTGGGGCGCGCGACAACACCTCGTAGCCGAGCACGGTGCCGCCCAACAGATCGACGATCGGCTGAAAGTGCGGGCGCACCTGACGCGCGGCTAGTCGCACTGCGTCCGCGTCGGCGACCGCGGTTGGCAGCGGCGCGGCGCTCACGTAAACGCCGGTCGTGGTGGGATCGAACCAAGGATTCGACATGCGAAACCCGAAACAACGCCTCAGGGTGCGCTCAGAGCACCGTCTTCGTCAATAGTTCCTCACCGCTAGCTAAGTTTTACTCAACTGCCACCTGAGTGATTGGCAAAGGCAGGAGTCTTCTAATGCCCGGGAGTGATGTTGCGGGCCAAGGAATCAGCAATTTCGCCAGCATTCCCGCGCCAGCGCGTGCCGCTCGTGCAGCGCACGATTGAGGTGCGCGTGTGTCCTACTAGATGCGTCATGTCGGAACGTGTGCGGCAAGCGCGTCGACTGAATCGGCGTGCCGCGATAGCGTGGACGCGATCGTTCGGGCCGCTCGCGTTCGGGTCCGGAGCGCTTGGCTCGGGACCGCTCGAGCGGTCGGGCCTTGTCGCGGCACTGGTCCCGGAGCCAAGGCGCCTCAAGATGCGGCGTTTTTTGGCCGGAAAACTATTACTAAAGTTCGATTTGTAAATCGAGCGGAGCGGAACTAGAGGACGACCATGAGATTCAGCGACGGCGCTTGGAGAATGCTGCCCGGAGTCACCCCGAACTACCTGGCGCGTGTGGACGCAGTGACAATTACCGAGCGGGAGGTGCGGCTCGATGTCTCGAACCGTCTCGAGAAGCAGCGCTGGGACACGCTCTACGGCCACATGTTCACGGTGACGCTGAGTTCGCCCGCAGACAACGTGGTGCGAGTTCAGGTGACGCACCACAAAGGCAGGAAGCAGCTCGGTCCCGCATACCGCCTGCAACAGAACGAGCCGCAGCCGCTCAACGCCGTGGATGCCGAAAAGACCATCGAGTTTGGCGTGGGCCGCCTACGCGTGGTGGTGACCAAAGAGCCGTGGAGCCTCGCGTTCGTCGACGCCGAAAGCGGTGAACCCGTGACCGGGAGCCCTTACAAGGCGCTCGGACTGCTGCAGAAGGAAGGCCACGGCCTGTTCGTTCGCGAACAGCTGACGCTGCGCCCCGGCGAACAAGTGTTTGGGCTCGGCGAGCGCTTCCAAGCGTTCGCGCGCAACGGCCAATGCGTGGACATGTGGAACGACGATTGCGGCACGTGCTCGGACAAGGGCTACAAGGATGTCCCGTTCTTTCTCACGAGCCACGGCTACGGCGTGTTCGTGAACTCGTCGGCGCGCGTCTCGTTCGAGATTGGCACCGAGCAGGTCATGCGCGCTCAGTTCGCCGTGCCGGGCGAAGATCTCGACTACTTCTTGATTCTGGGTCCCACACCCAAAGAGGTGCTGACTCGCTATGGCGCGCTGAGCGGGCGCCCTGCGCTGCCCCCGGCTTGGTCGTTTGGGCTTTGGCTCACTACCTCCTTCCTCACCAACTACGACGAAAAGACGGTGTTCGAGTTCGTGAACGGCATGCGCGAGCGCAAGCTTCCGCTGCACGTGTTCCACTTCGATTGCTTCTGGATGAAAGGGCACCATTGGGTCGACTTTCGTTGGGACGAGGCGGTCTTCCCGGACCCGGAGGGCATGCTGCAGCGACTAAAGCAGCAGGGGCTCAAGACGTGCGTCTGGATCAACCCATACGTCGGTGAGCGTTCGCACTTGTTCGATATCGGCACCAAGAACGGCTTCTTGCTCAAGCGCCCGAACGGTGACGTGCACCAAGTTCCCACCTGGCAGGCGGGGATGGGGATTTTCGACTTCACGAATCCGGCCGCCACCGCCTTCTATCAGGGTGAGTTGCGTCGACTGTTGAAGCAGGGCGTCGACGCTTTCAAGACGGACTTCGGCGAACTGATTCCGACCGACGTCGTCTACCATGACGGCTCCGACCCGGAGCGCATGCACAACTACTACACCTACCTCTACAACAAGGCCGTGTTCGATGTCCTAGTCGAGGAGCGTGGAGCGGGCGAAGCGGTGGTGTTCGCGCGCTCCGCCACGGCGACGTGCCAACAGTTTCCCGTGCACTGGGGCGGTGATTGCTTCGGCACCTTCGAATCGATGGCGGAGAGCTTGCGCGGCGGGCTCTCGCTGACTTTGTCCGGCTTCGGTTTTTGGAGTCACGACATCGGTGGCTTCGAGAACGCGGCGCCCGCCGCCGTCTACAAGCGCTGGATCGGCTTTGGGTTGCTGTCGTCGCACAGTCGCTTGCACGGGAGTACGACGTACCGGGTGCCGTGGCTCTACGACGAGGAAGCCGTGGACGTGTTGCGCAAGTTCACGCAGCTAAAGTGCCGACTCATGCCCTATTTGATGGAAGCGGCAGTGGCCGCGCATGAATTGAGCGTGCCGATGATGCGGGCGATGCTGCTCGAGTTTCCGGACGACCCGGCGTGTCGTGCGCTGGATCGCCAATATTGCCTTGGTGGCGATTTGCTCGTGGCGCCGGTGTTTCACGAAAGCCTGGCCGAGTACTACCTGCCGGACGGCGAGTGGACACATCTGCTCAGCGGGGAAGTGCGTCGCGGTAGTCGCTGGTTCAAAGAGCGCTTGGACTTCTTCGAGATGCCGCTCTGGATTCGACCGAACGGCGTGATCCCGCTCGGGTCGAACTTCGAAGCCGTCGACTACGATTACGCCGCCAACGTGCGCCTGGTGTGTGGCTGCTTGGATGGCGTGAGTCCACGTCGCATCGAGCTCTACGACGGCCACGGCAAGCCGGTCGCGAGCTTCGAGCTTAGCCAAGAAGGCGATCGGGTCAGCGTGCGCAGCGCGGAAGGTCGGAGCGACTTCGAGGTGGCGTTGCCGTGGGCGGCCAGTGCGGAAATCGAAGCGGGGTCGCGGGTCGAAGCGAGCGACTCAGAGCCGTTGCCTGGGGACTCGGGCGGCGTTGTCGTGCGTGCGGTGGCGGGTCGGGTTGCGCTTCGTTGGAGCGCTCGGGCAGGGGCGGTGAAGTAGCGGATTTGGGGAGCGCTGCTCGCGGATGGATGTCGCGCTGTCGCGCAGCGGGGCGCTCTCGGGTCTCTCAGATCGCGGGGACCATGCTGTGCGGGACGAGCTCGGCGAGCAGCGCGTCGATGCCGCGCGTGATGGCGCGCAACGACAGCTCACACGCCGCGCGGCAGGTGCCAGCGCTGCGCGCTGCGAGATCCTGATGACGACGAGCCGCGGTGAGTTCGCGCAGCGCGAACGACTCGGCTGTGGCCAGCGTTTGCGATAGCGGGCCCTGGGCCACGTCGTGAATGCGCGGGATTTCCGCGAACACGGCTTCGACGATGAGGCGGGTCTCGACGAGCGTGGCGTGGGGGTCGAGGTGGCGTGCCCGCGACAACATGTCTGCGGCTTCACGCAGCTCGACCAGGCGCGTGATCAGTGAGGGGGGCCGGATGACGGGCAGGGGGCTTGGACTTACGGGCGACATCGGACCAGTTACTGAGCACGCGCCGTGCCAGTCCGACTCGGCGCGAGCCATCTGAAGGTGTTCAATGATTTCGCGGAATATCGGGCGCGGGTTCTGGCGATGGCTGGCGTCGCGTCTCAGCGCGGGATCCCGTACCGTTCTCTGCGCGAGACGAGGAGAGAACTTGAGACAATCGTCTCGAGCCGAGACGCGAGCGTTTGAGCGAGCGCCGGCAGCGCCGAAGGCCGAACCCGCTCAGCGCGTGGGCGCGCGCGACCTGGGAGGCGTGAGCGGGCCTGCGCTCGGGAGCTTCAACGCGACGACCGAGAGCGTCGTGAGCGCGCCAACCAGCACGAAGACTGCCGGGTAGCCCGCCACCCGCGCCAGCCAACCACAGCCCACCAGCGCGAGCCCAGCGCCCAGGTTGAAGTAGGCGTTGAAGGCGGACAGGGCGCGGCCACGACGCTCAGGGTTCGAGCCTTCGGCCGCCAGCGCCGCGAGCGCGGGGTACAAGAAGCCGTGCGATAGACCGAAGCCCACGCCGAACGGCACGATCCAGCTGGGAGTGAGGCATGAGGTGCCTATCGCGACCATGCCGTAAGTCGCGAGCGATAGCTGAGCGACGCGTCGATGGCCGAAACGATCGGCCATGCCGCCCAGGCCGACGCGCACGAACAGCGCGCCCAGCGTGTAGCCGATCAGATAGCCTGACACTCGCTCAGCGCCACGTGCGAGTGCATACGGCTGGGTGAACGTGATCAGGGTGCCGAAGCAGGCGCCTGCCACCGCTGTAACGTATCCGAGGCGCGGCACGGCAAGGGCGCTCGGTTGCTCGCGGACGCTGATCGGCGCGCGCTCGCCTGGCAAGCTCAAGGCCACTAGCATGGTCGCGACTCCGGTTCCGATGGCAATCGAGAACACCGGTGCCCAGCCCCAAGCGTGGGCGATGCTTTCACCGAGTGCGGGCGCGACAGCATTGGTCAGGAGCGACGCCGCGCCGAGCAGCCCCATGGCTTGCCCGAGCCGGCCGCGTGGCGCGATGTCGGCCACTGAGGCCGCGGCTGCGTTGAACCCGAGCGCGAACCCGATGCCTTGCGCAAGTCGCAGGCCGTAGAGCGCCGGGCCCACGCGGGTGACTCCGAGCATGCCAAATGACGTGAGAACGACGAGGAATCCGCCGATAGCCAGCGGCCCGCGCCGGCCGAAACGGTCGAGGCCTGCGCCAATCAGTGGGCTGACGATGACGGACGCAAGCAATCCGGAAGCGGCTACGGCTCCGATCGTCGAGGCGTTCGCTCCAAGCTCGGTCGCCAGGTACTTCGGCAGTAGAAAATAGATGGAGAAGCCGAAGCCCACCGCAACTTGCGCTGCCATCACGCGCAGGAACGCGGCATTCACCAAGGGGCGCTGCTCGGCGTTGACGGAGTCGCTGCTGGCCAAGCGTGCGTTCAGCGTGCGCCGAGCACGCCCTTCGTGAGCATCGCGACCAGATGTCGGAGCGTTTCGTGCCGCGGCAAGGGCGACAGGTCCAAAATCTCTTCGGCGCTCGCCTCGCTCTCGAGGCGAGACAGCAGAAACGCCTGCTCCGGGCGTAGCTTGGGGCCACCCGGTGCTGAGGACGAGTGACGCACGACGAGCCTGCGCCGGAAGTCTCCAATTCGCGTGGAGAAGATGCTTTCGATCAGCGAGGCTTCCGCGGTCATGGCCTGTCGCCCCTCGGCTCCGAGCGTATCGCCGAGCTGCATCGCGTTTTCGGCGAAGCTTACTGCGAGGTCCAAATCGCCGAGGCCGAACGCCTCGCGCGCCTGCGAGAAAATCCGCGTGACTTCTTGCGCGCGGCCCGGCGCAGGGTTCGTGGGGCGCGTGGCTTCATCCAAATCTTCGCTCGAGGGCGTGCTCACGCGGTAGCGGCCGATCGGGCGCGCCTTGATCGAACTGATGGGGCTCGGTGGGTCGTCGGACGGAGCGCGCGACGCGTCGGACGGGGCGCGCGACGGCGCGTATTGCGGCATCGAGGGTGGCAGCGAGTAGCCGGCTGCGGTCCAAAGCGCGGCCGAGAACTCAGCGACGTTCGTGTAGCGCGCCTCGGGATTCTTCGCGAGTGCGCGCTCGAGCACTGCCCAAACCGCGCTCGACACCTCCGGCGCGACGCGCTGAATCGGCACCGGAGAGGCCGAAATAACCTGCGCCAGCACCTCCATGACCTCGGTGCCGGGAAACGGCGTTTGGCCCGACAGCGCCTCGTAAGCAATCACCGCCAGCGAATATTCGTCCGCGCGGTGGTCGACTTGAGCCGTGCGCCCCGAGGCTTGCTCTGGCGACATGTAGTCCGGCGTACCGAGCACGGCATACTCGCCCGTCAGCCTGCGGTCAGTGCTCGAGCGCAAGCTGATTCCAAAGTCGAGCAGCTTGACGAGCTGGCCGCGGTCGGCGTCTTCGGCGAGGAAGACGTTGGCGGGCTTGAGATCGCGGTGAACGACCGACGCGCGATGGGCCGCGCTCAACCCGAGCGCGACCGAATCCACGAGGCGTACCACCTCCTCGATGCTGAGCCGCCCGACACGCTCGAGCTTCCTGGCCAGACTCTCGCCGCGCAAGAGCTCCATCACGATGTACGGCTCGCCCTGCTCGGTGGTGTCGTAGTCGAGCACCTGCACGATGTGCGGGTGCTGCAAATGGCTGACGATGGCCGCTTCCCGGTGAAACCGCGCCAGGGCCTGGCTATCGCTCGTCAGGTGCTGCGCCAGAACCTTCACGGCCAAACGCCGGCCGAGTCGGACGTGCTCCGCTTCGAACACCGTCCCCATGCCGCCCTGGTCGAGGACCCGTTCCAGCCGATAGGTCCCGCGCAAGACGCTGCCCAGCAGGGCGTGCGGCTCGGCTGCCTTATCGGCGGAGGCGGAACTCATCGGGTTTTGCGTGGAGAGTGGAGGAAGGTGGATGTAGGGTAATGAAGGATGTCCTGCGCAGGGCTGAGCGTCGAGGTGACCGGAGAGTTTTCTTAGAGTGCGGCCATCTGACGCCTAGGTTGC
>JAEUAF010000178.1 GCA_019695485.1 Sorangium sp. | reverse complement strand
GCGCATGTCAAGTTCCGCGATTGAGTGTGAGAACCTGGTGAAGCGCTACGGGGACACGCTGGCGGTGGCCGGCATCGACCTCCAAGTGCGTCGCGGCATCTGCTTCGGACTACTCGGCCCGAATGGGGCAGGGAAGACCACCAGCGTGGAGATGTTCGAAGGCCTCCACGCGCCCAGCTCCGGAACGATTCGCCTGTTTGGTCAAGAGTGGGGCACCGGGCACGACGCCCAGTTGCGTGCTCGGATCGGCGTGCAGCTGCAGGACACGGAGCTCGCCGAGCGCGTGCACGTGGACGAGATTTTGACGCTATTCTGTTCGTTTTACGCCAAGTCTCGGCCTGTCGATGAATTGCTCGACCTGGTCGATCTGCGTGACGTTCGACACCGCCAGTTCGGTCAGCTCTCCGGAGGGCAGAAGCAGCGGGTTGCCGTCGCCACTGCGCTGGCGGGCAGCCCAGACCTCCTATTTCTGGACGAGCCCACGACCGGGCTCGATCCGCGCGCCCGCCAGTCGCTATGGAAAGTCGTAGAAAGCTTCCGCGCCTCAGGCGGCACGGTGCTGCTCACGACGCACTACATGGAGGAAGCCGCCGTGCTTTGCGACGAAATCGCGATCGTCGATCACGGCAAGCTGATCGCATCGGGCACGCCGCGATCGCTGGTGGCCGGGCTCGGCAATGTTCAATTCCTGGAGTTCGAGCTTGCGGGAACGCTCGATGAAGCGGCGATCCTGGCGCTGCCCAAAGTCGAGTCGGTCACGCGGAGGGGTGCGCGCTATCGGGTACGGCTCGACAGCAGCCTTCAAACTCTGGCCGCCGTGCTTGCCGAGCTCGAGCACAAACAACTCGCGCCGATCGGCCTGAGTGCGCATCAGGCCACCCTCGACGACGTTTTTTTGCATTTGACGGGTCGCGCTCTCGACGAAAACGGCGCGCCGCTTGCGGCAGGGACCGAACCCGCGAGGCAAGCTTCGTGAGCGACCGAAAACTCAATTCGTTGGCGGAGCTCGTCAAAGTTCGGCTCCGCGAATTCTGGCGCGAAAAAGGCACTCTCTTCTGGGTGTTCGGCTTCCCCTTGTTGATGACGATGGGGCTCGGATTAGCGTTCCGCTCTCGGCCGCCCGAGCGCCCTCGCATCGCTGTCGTGGCTCCTCCCGAAAATGGCCTGGCGGCGGCGTTGCTCACGAGTTCTCGGCTGGTAGCGGTATCGGCGCCGGCGGACGTCGCCCAGCGCGATCTGGCCCGCGCAAAGGCCGATCTCGTCGTGACGCTCGGCGCAACCCCGCCCGCCTACCTGTTCGATGCGACACAGGAAAAGTCTCTGATCGCGCGAGCCATCGTCGACGATGTTCTCCAGCGCGCGGCGGGTCGAAAAGACGTGCTCAGCGTCAGCGAAGTAAACTCGATGCGCCGAGGCTCGCGCTATGTCGACTTCCTGATCCCGGGCTTGATTGGCCTGAACTTGATGGGAAGCAGCATGTGGGGTGTTGGCTACAACCTAGTGCTTGCCCGCAAGCGCAAGGTGTTACGCCGGCTGGCCGTGACGCCCATGCGCCGCAGCGAGTTCTTGCTGTCCTACTTTTTCTCGCGCAGCATCTTGCTCGTCGTCGAACTCGCGGTGTTGCTCACCTTTGGTGCGCTGTGCTTTGGCAGCGTCGTACGCGGCGGCTACCTAGCGCTCGCAGCGGTCGCTTTTTTGGGGGCCGCATCCTTCGCTGGGGTAAGCCTGCTCATCGGCGCCCGGGTCGAGACCACCGAAGCCGCCAATGGCTGGATGAACCTGGTCCAGCTGCCCATGTGGGTGCTCTCCGGCGCGTTCTTCTCCTACGAGCGCTTCCCGGGGTGGCTCCACGCGCCCATTCGCCTGTTGCCGCTAACGGCCCTCGTCGACGCGCTGCGCGGGGTCTTCAACGACGGCCTCGGGCTCTTCGACCTCCGTTCGCAGATCTTGGTTCTGCTGGTCTGGGGCGGCGTGGGCTTCGGCGTGGCCCTGCGCACGTTTCGCTGGCAGTGAGCGTGGTCCGCGCGCCTGCCAAGAGCGCGCTCTGCGTCACAGCCCCGCTGGGCGAGCTCGCGCGCTTCCCTGAACCCGATGGCGCGCTGCCAGGTCGGAGTGGCCCCTTGTTCGGGGCCGGGCTCACTCAGGGATGTTTTGCGACCCCAGCGGGAATTGAACCCGCGTTACCGGCGTGAGAGGCCGATGTCCTAACCGCTAGACGATGGGGCCTGAAAATTCCTCGGCCTGTGGTGGAGCCGGGGAGGGTGACTGAGCTGGGGGACTAGGATTCGAACCTAGATAGCAAGAGCCAGAATCTTGCGTCCTGCCGTTAGACGATCCCCCAAAATGCTTGGGAGTACACCGGCCGGGAGGCCTGAAAGAGGTCCCGTTCGGGGGCCGCGTTACTATCGCTGATCGCGCTCTTGTGCAAGGGGTCGTCTCGCAAAGTTGATGAAGAGGCGGATCCGCGCGGGCTGGCCCACGGGCCCGAGGCGCAGCTTTTGACCCGCTCGGAAGCGCCAGGATAGACTTCCGATTTCGCCCCAGACGCTTTGCGCACGGTGACTGCCCGGACGCGCGAGGGACGGGGCCAACGCCATGGAACTACGGGTCATCGGTTGCCACGGGGGGGAGACGCCGCGTCATCGCACGAGCGCGTTCGTGATCGACGAGCGACTGGCGATCGATGCCGGGTCGCTCACCAGTGGGCTCGACCTGAAGTCCCAGTTTCGGCTGAACGCCTGCATCATCAGCCACGCTCATTTGGACCACGTGCGCGACCTGGCGACAATCGCAGACAACCGCTGCCAGGCCGACTGCGAACCGTTGATCGTGGCCGGAACCAAGGCGACGTTGCACGCCCTGAAGAAGCACTTCTTCAACAACTTGCTGTGGCCGGACTTCACGACGATTCCCAACAAGACCCGGCCCACGATTCGTTTCCTCGAGCTGAAGCCGGAGCGGCCGGTCGACATCGTTGGCTACACCGTGCAAAGCGTGCTGGTCAGCCACACCATCGAGTCAGCTGGCTTCATCGTTCGAGGGCCGGATGCCACCATCGCATACAGCGGCGACACTGGGCCGACTGATCGCTTCTGGGAGCTTCTCAACGAAACGCCAAATCTCCAAGCCTTGCTCATGGAGGTCAGCTTCCCGAACCGTGAACAAAAGGTGGCGACGCTGAGTGGCCACCACACGCCGCGCACGCTGCTAAAGGACCTCAAGAAGTACGCTCACCCGAAGGACCTTCCGACGCTGCTTTACCACATGAAGCCGGTTTTTCAGGGCGAGGTGGAGCAAGAGTGTGCCGGTCTGAAGGGCGTGAATTTGACGGTCACGCAGCTTGGCGATCAGTTCGTGCTGTGAGGGGCGACGCAGCTCGCGCGCGGCTACTTGTTGGGTGGCGCGAACAGGCTGCCACCGCGAAGCTGACGCGCAGGGCGCCCGAACAGATAACCCTGCAGCAAGTCCGCTCCGAGTTCGTGGAGCGTGTCGCGCTCGGCCTCCGTCTCGACGCCTTCGCAGACGACCCGCGTGCCAAGCTCTGCCGTGCAGACCGAGATCATGGACCGGACGATGCTGGCCTTTCGCGCGGAGCCGTCGATGCCGCGCACCAGAGACATGTCGAGCTTGGCAATGTCTGGCTCGAGCTGACTGAAACTTGCAAGTCCGGCGTAACCCGCGCCCAAGTCATCGACGGCGATGCGGTAGCCGAGCGCGCGAAGTTGAGCAATTTTGCCGCGCACATCGGGGATCGCGTCGAGCGAACTGCGTTCGGTGATCTCGAGGACGATGCGCTTGGCGTGCGGTGCCAGCGCCGAGCTCTGGCTGAAAAGCTCATCTTCCGCGAGATCCGCAGCGTGCAGATTTACGAAGATCAGGCTGTCCACCGGGGCCGCGGCCATGTCCTTTGCGATTTGTGCCCGAATTCGTCGCCCAAGTTCGCGAACCCGCACGAGCCGCTCGGCTGCGTCGAACAACAACGCCGGGTTGCCGAGCGTAGGCTCGGCCGAGCGCACGAGCGCCTCATGGCCGTACACGGTTCGCTCTGGCCAGTGCACGATCGGCTGAAAAGCGATCCAGATCTGCTCGAGCGCCTGATCGAAGTGCGAATCGAGCGATGCCTGGTCGCCGAGCAGCCAACCTTCGGTCTCGTAGAGCTCCAGCGCGCGGCGCTTCAGCCGAGCCAGCTGAAACATCGCCGCAGCGTCGAGCACGACCCGCGCTAACTCGTCCGAGTCGACGGGCCGCTGCAGGTAGCGAAAGGCGCCATACTGGACCGCCGAAATCGCGGTCTCGATCGACGGGTTGCCCGTGAGCACGACGACCGGCACGTCGAGATCGAGTGCGCGCACCTGGCGCAGAAACTCGATGCCGTTCATGTGCGGCATCAAGAGATCGGTCAGAATCACGTCGACAGAGCGCCCGGCTCGGATCTTCGCGAGCGCATCGGTTCCGTTGCAGGCATCGGCCACACTCAGGCCGCCGGCTTCGAGCACGCGACTGGTGGCCGCTCGGACGTCGTCGTCATCGTCGACCACCAAGACTTGAGGCCGCGCCGAACGCAGATCTCCGGTTCGCTCCACAGCCGCAGGACGGCTCTGGGTTGAGCGACTTAAGCCCCCCTCAGACGGCCTCCCCAGTTAGTTGACATAATGTATCTTATGCGAACTAGCTACGGGGCAAACCCCGGGCAAACTGGGATGTATCGACGCCCGGCGCTTTTCTGGCCAACACGGCCCCTCCATGCGTTCCGCGGCGAAGTTCGGCTACTTCGCCGAAGGCAACGCCGATGCGACGTGGGTTGGCGCGGCTCAGGGCAATTCCAGCCAGATGTCGTCGATGAAAATCGTGACCGGCACGGGCGTGTCCGTGCCAGCGGCCAGTGGGAAGATTTGAATCCCCATCTGGTTCACGTTTTCCGGCACGTAGTTGGTCCCCACGACTAGGGCGTGCGTGATCTCGTGCCAGTCGCCGTCGAGGAACGTCGAAGCTGGCAAGCTGCTCTCGGTGTAGCCCGTGAAGTTGTTCGTATTGGCCTGGATGTGAACCGACGACAGATCGAGCGTGCCGGTGGTCGGAATCTGGACCTTCACCCAAGCGTGCAGGCGCACGTACGCTTTCGGCGTCGCCCAGTTCGCGTTGAAGTTAACCAGGGCCATCAGCTTGTCGCCGTTTCCGTAAGCCGTAAACGCCCCGGTCATCGTCAGCGAACCCGGGCACGAGTGCCCCTCGGTCGAGCTCCAACCCGTGGTGCTCGCTTTGAGCGCCGTGTCTGCCGTCGGGCCTTCGGCGTACGCGAACCAACCTGGCGGAACCGTCGGCGCAGGTACGGTACCTTCGAACACCCCCGTGGCGCTGTCGAACTTGTACAGGATGTCACCCGGCAGCGTAGTCACGCACGAGCTGCCGCCGCCGGTTCCTCCGCTTGCGCTTCCAGCCGTTCCGGTTCCGCCGCTTCCGGTGCCCCCGGTCAGACTCCCGCCGGCGCCTCCGCTGCCTGCTTCGCCCCCGCTTGCGCCGCCTTCACCCGCAGCACCGTCGACTTGCGCGCCTCCTTGGCCGCCAGCGCCAGCGCTCGCGCCGCTTCCTCCTTCGGGGTTACCCGCGGCTGCGCCGTTACCGCCGCTGGCGCCAGCGCCGGCCTCT
>JAEUAF010000095.1 GCA_019695485.1 Sorangium sp. | reverse complement strand
TTGTCCTTGGCGCCCCCCGCAAGCAACATGAGCCACGGCCCGATGCCTGGTACGAGCAAGTAACCGCTCTTGTTGTCGTAGTCAGCTGCGACCGCCCCCATCACGCTGAAGACCCACGGAACGCCGGTCATGATCGAGCCCCCGATCACCAGCCCTCGCCGAGGTTGGCTCACGACGCGGTAGCCCGCTGGCACCGGCTGCCCCTCTTCGTACGGCAACTCCATTCCTGGGGGCAGCGCGCCGCGCGCCTGGGGATACTGCACATCGTAGCGCGTGCTCGGCTTCGAATCGGGGATCGGAACCAGCATGTAACCAGGCGGAGCAGCCGCCGGCGGAGCGGCCGCAGGAGCTGCGGGGGCCGCGGCCGGTGGGGGTGCGGGCGCAGCGGCCGGCGTCTCCCCCGCCGCTGGTACCGGCGCAGCGCTTTGCGCGTGCGCCGTGCTCCCAAACACGGCCAATCCCATCGCTCCACCCACCACGAACCCACTCAAGTGACGCGTTGTCATCGTCCGTATCGCACCTTTCATCGCTGAAACTGCAGAGTGAACACTACCCACCAGAGTCGCCTACTACCCACAGAATTGCGAGCGTGAGCGACAGCGAGCCCCTCAGCAATCCGTATGCCAGAAATGCCGAGCCCTCGCGCTGTGGCCATTTCTCGGAGAAAATCCCTGAAACGGCCCATGCGATCGTCAACACCTGGCTTCGCACCGAGGCAACCCTGTCACACCGTGAAGCGATGGCCCTATGGCCCGTGGAAGGGGAACCGCGCGGGACACCAGCCTCGCAGTGAGCCGGCTATTGCGGGGACGAAGGCTTGGAGTCGATCAAAGCTCTGAGATCCGCCAATGCGGTCGGCGACAGGCGACTCCAGATCTTCAGACTCAGCGCGTCGCCGGAAGCTTCACTAACGATGCGCACGGGCAGCCGCGAAGTTCCGCCGAATGGGAGCGTCGCCGCTCGTGATGCGCCTCGGCCCGCCGCATCATCTCCCCATGCCAAGAGGCCCGCGAAGCTCAACGTGCCCAACACCGCTGGGGCACCTGCCGCGAGCGGAGTCAGCTCTTCTCGCGATGCCAGACTATAGTCGGCTGACGCCGTGAGCAGGCGTTGGGCCAGAGGGACGAGCGTTGCGTCGCTCGCCGAAACCAGAATCCAAACCCAACCAGAACTGGGCACGATCAACACATCGTCGGGCGGGAGCGGCTTGCCCCCTGCCTTTTGCGGCGCCACCGCGCCATAGCGGAGGAGCTCGGAGCCCGCGGGTAGACCTGCCGGCAACTTGGGCACGCGTGTGAGTAGGAAATCGGGCGGGCGCGGCGCAGATGTCGCGGACGCAGCGCTCGCCGTCGAGGCCGTGGTCGACTCGGGACGCTCTCGATATAACGTGAGCAGGCGCTCGACCGCGTCTCGATAGCGCACCGGATCGGCGGCTAAACCGAAGGCGATCCAATCGCCGCTGCGATCCGTCGGGGCGCTCCCCGCTCCGAGCACACTCTTTGGATTGGGCCTGGCCGACGCGGCGATCGGCAGCGGCAAGCGACCTACCGCGACTACGAAGCGACCCTGATTCGGTAACAAGGCGCGCAGCACCTCGACCCAGTCGTGGATCGCCGCCTTGGGCAACGGAGCCGGCCCGAGCGACTGGCCAAAGTCCTGCTCGACGCGGCTCAGCATAGGTTCGAGGGTCGCGTGGGCGGTGGGCTCGTCGACCCCAGCAAACGCAAAGCCGAACGCGCTGTCCGCCGGCAACCGCCAAAACTCGGGGGAAATCTGCGGGCCCTGGGCGCTCGCGCGCAGCCAGGCAGCGAGTTCGGGAGAGAGAGAGAGATCGCGGTAGGCGAGCTCGACGCTGAGATCGATATCGGGCTCTCCGAGTTTGGCTTCGACGCCGACTGCGTCTGCGGCGAGCAGCGTGCGCATCCACTCGCGTCCGAGCTGATGTCCCGCGCGGTAGCTCGCGGTGCCTTCCGTGGAGTCGACGGCGGGCACCCGCGAAAGGGTCGCCTCGACGAGCGACTTCGGAAGTTCGATGCGAAAGTCGCCCTTCACGGCGCGCTTCGAGAGCCGACCGAGCAGCACCGGACCTTCACTATTCAGGGTGACGAGATCACTCCCGCAGAGCACGCGAAAGCCAATAGGATCTGCCACGTGCCAGAGTTCGCAACGGATCGCGGCGCGCCCTTTCGTCGGCGCTGCGATCAGAAAACGGCCCCGCTCGAGTGGACTGAGCCACGCTGTCGCCGAGCCGCGCGTGAACGCGGCCACGTTGGCGACGGGCAGCGATACGGCAAAGCGCACCGGCCCGTCCGACGTCACGATCAGCGCATCGATGGGCTTGCCAAGGTCGAGCAAGCTCGCAAGATCCGAACCCAGCGCAATATTCGCGAGCCCCACCGGATCACTTAGCACTTCGAGATCCGCGTCTCCCGACAGGCTCACCAAGCGTGGCAGCGCCACGAGCGGGGACGCTATGCGCGCCCAGGTCCCGCGCGTCGCAGGCAACTCGTTCTCCCGCCAAGCGAGCACGGGAGAGAAGGGCTCCTCTGGAGCTCCGCCGGACACGGCGGCGTGCGCCGGGGCCACGGCGGCGCTCGGACTGCAACCGCTCCCCAAAATCAGAAGCGCCACACCGAGCGCTCTCCCCGGCCGAAACCGCGAAACTTTCATTCGCAAACTATAGTGCGGGCGACCGCGGGCGAGAAAGGCCCTCGCCCCGAGCTCGACAAGATTCAGATAAAGGACAAAGCTCCGCGCTTCGAGTTCGCGACAATCCGCGGAGGCGCTGCAAAAAGATGCGATCCGAGCACGACACGATGGGTGAGGTCTTGGTCCCCGAGGAGCGCCTGTGGGGCGCCCAGACTCAACGCAGCCTCGAGCATTTTCATATCTCGAACGAGACCATGCCGCGGGAGCTATTGCTCGAGCTCGCACTGGTGAAGCGCGTCGCGGCCGAAGTGAACCAGCGACTCGGGCTGCTCGATGCGCGAATTGGCGAGGCCATCGCGCGCGCCGCCGATGAGGTTCTGGCAGGGCATCACCTGGCCGAGTTCCCGCTGTCTGTTTGGCAGACTGGCAGCGGTACGCAAACGAACATGAACATGAACGAGGTCTTGGCCAACCGTGCGAGTGAGCTCATCGGCGGAAGCCGGGGCAGCGCTCGCCTCGTGCACCCAAACGATCACGTCAATTTGAGTCAGTCATCGAACGACGTGTTTCCGACGGCGATGGCAATCGCAGCCCTGCGTGCGATTGATGAGCGCTTATGCCCAGCGGTCGCGGCGCTCGCCTCGGCCCTGCGCGAGAAGTCAGCCGCCTTCGCCGACGTCGTCAAGCTGGGTCGCACGCACCTAATGGACGCCACGCCCGTTACGTTGGGCCAGGAAATCGGCGGCTGGGCCCATCAATTGGAGCAGTGCCTGGCTCACCTAGGCACCGTGCGCGCGCACCTCTCCGAGCTTGCCATCGGCGGCACAGCCGTCGGCACCGGTCTGAATGCACCACCCGCCTTTTCCGAACAGATGGCGGCCGCACTCGCGCGCGCGAGCGGGCTCCCACTTTGCTCGGCGCCCAACAAATTCGAGGCGCTGGCCGCGCACGATGCGCTCGTCTTCGCGCACGGCGCGCTCAAGACACTGGCAGCCGCCCTGACCAAGATTGCAAACGACGTACGCTGGCTGGCGTCAGGGCCGCGCTCGGGCCTCGGTGAGCTCATCATTCCGGAGAATGAACCGGGCAGCTCGATCATGCCCGGCAAGGTGAACCCGACGCAGTGTGAAGCCATGCTGATGGCCGCCGCTCAGGTATTCGGCAACGACGTCGCTATCAACTTCGCGGGCGCCGGCGGCAACTTCGAATTGAACGTCATGAAGCCGCTGATCATTTACGCGTTTCTCCAGAGCACGCGCCTCTTGAGCGATGCCACGCACAGTTTTCGGGAACATCTGGTGCTCGGCATCGAGCCCAATCGAGCGCGAATCGCCGCTTTCCTCGAGCAATCGCTGATGTTGGTCACCGCGCTCACGCCCCATATCGGTTACGAAGCCGCCGCCCGCATCGCCAAGAAGGCCCACGCGGAAGGCAGCACTCTCAAACAGGCTGCGCTCGGGCTCGGCCTCGTCGAAGCTGATGACTTCGATCGCTGGGTGCGCCCCGAGCTCATGCTAGGATCGCACTGACCTCGCGTCCTGAGTCGGCACCCCCCCACACAACTTTCTAAGCCCGGCGGAGCGGCCCCAGAAAGTCTACGACTCACCACACTTAGGGCGATTGCTGCAGACGACGACCGCGCACTTCAGAAGCCACAGGTATTGGCACAACTGCCGCTCGGCTGCCGCATCGCCATTGTGACGTAGTGGTTCGTGATCTGGGCCTGGGTCAGGAGCTTGTCGTAGATGGCGAGCTTACCGATGGCGCCGGGGAACCAGGCGTCGAGCGCCATGGTCCCCACATTTAGCGGGCTCGAATTGGCCTTGGGAATGACGTTGTATTGACTCATACAGCCGGTGGGCGAGTGTGAGCCCTGGTTCCAGGGCACACCATTGACCCAGATATTGATCGAGCCCGGGTAGCTCGCGCTGTTCGAGCAGCCCGTTGGTTGGCCCCGCGTCGTGTATTCGCCGACCACATGGTACCAGGCCCCCGCCATCAATAGTCCGCAGCTCGGCTGCCAATCCGCGGCCGAGCCGAGGCCCGCGCTCGAATTGAACACATACGCCGAGATGCGGTTGCAGCGATTCTCCGAGTTCGTGGTGCTGTACATGCGCGCCTCCCACTCACAGGTCGGCGAATAGTCCGCGCACTTTCCCATCCAATCGACGTAACCGCTGCCCCCGTCGTTGGGAAACTGCAACACATCGGGACGGATCCAGGCCTCCCAAGTCAAGCTACCGGTCGTTGGGATCGAGTAGGCCGCGCTCGATGGAATGCTGAGATATTGGCTCGATCCGTTGAAGTCGGCAGCCAAATCGGTGTTAGGCAGTTTTACCAAGGATGCGCTGCCCCCCTTGTAGCTGCCGGCGTTGCCATGCCCACTCAGGTCCGGCTCCGTTCCAGCCCCCTGGTTGAGTGCCCAAAACCCGACTGGCTGGTCGCAGAGGACGGCTTGATCGTACCCGAGCGATCCAGCGCTGCACGTCGCGCCACCGGCACCGCCCGTGCTGGCCAACCCGCCGCTCGCGCTACCGCCGGCGGCCGCTCTGCCCCCGCTACCCGCTCCCGCGTTCGCGCTGCCACCCTTGCTCGCACCGCTCACACCGCCCGAATTCACGCCGCCATTCGTACCCCCAGTGCTCGCCGAGCGACCTCCATTCATCGCGCCGTCCCCGCCCGCGCCGCCCGACCTAGCCCCGCCCA
>JAEUAF010000941.1 GCA_019695485.1 Sorangium sp. | reverse complement strand
CCGGCCCCCATCGACCCAAGACTTTTGCCGCTGGCACAGATTGCCAGTCGGCTACGAGATCAGAAGAAGGAGTAAGCCGTGGCCGTACCGAAACGACGCCAGACCAGCAGCAAGCGCGACATGCGTCGTCAGCAGCACGACAAAGTGACCGCGCCGAACATCGTGCCCTGCCCGAATTGCTCGGCGCCGATGGTTCCGCACCGAGTTTGCCCCTCGTGCAGCCATTACGCCGGCAAGGCCGTCTTCAAGGAAGAGAACAAGTAGGACCGCGGTGGCGCCGCCCGGCGCCACCCCTGGTGCCCTCTTGCGTTTTCTCAACGCCACGCGTCAACACGTGGTGAAGCGCGCCCGAGCGCTTCTCTACCGAGAAGCCATTCCCACGAGCCCGACCATGGACGAGCGACAGAACTCCTTCGCGCGCCATTGGGGTTCGAATCGCGTGAACCCCAGCCGCAGCAGAATCGCCGGTCGATGCAGATTGGTTCAACCAATTTTGCGTGACGGCGGGCGTCTGTCAGCGTACGAGTAGCGCCATGCCTGTGGACCAGACGCCGAAAAGTCGGATCGTCGGTACTGGCGCCTACGTTCCGGAGCGCGTCCTCTCCAATCTCGACCTCGAGAAGATGGTGGACACGTCCGACCAATGGATTCGTGAGCGCACCGGAATCCGTGAACGAAGAATCGCTCGGGAAGGCGAAGCCACGAGCGATATGGCGCTAGTCGCAGCCCAGCGCGCACTCGATGCCGCCGGGCTGCAGCCGAAAGACCTCGATATGATCGTGGTCGGCACGATCACGCCCGACATGCCGATGCCGTCGTGCGCCGCCTTCCTGCAGCGCAAGCTCGGGATCACGGACATCCCGGCCTTCGACGTGTCCGCGGCGTGTGCCGGCTTTCTTTACGCGCTCTCGATCGGGGACCAGTTCATTCGCAGCGGCATGCATCGACACGTGCTGGTCGTCGGCGCGGAGCTGCTCAGTCGAATTCTGGACTGGGAGGAGCGCACGACCTGCGTGCTGTTCGGTGACGGCGCAGGCGCCGCGGTGCTCGCACCCGCCAACGGAGACGGCCGCGGCGTGCTCTCGACCAAGCTGCACACGGACGCGACCCTGATCGAGTCACTCTGCATTCGGGCCGGAGGCAGCCAGGAGCGCATTACGCCCGAGTCGATCCGCCAAAAGCGCGACAAAGTGTTCATGAACGGCCAGGACATCTTCAAGGTGGCCGTGAAGAACCTGACGCGCGCTTCTGCGTGCGCACTCACTGAGGCGGGGATTGGCGCCTCGGATGTGCGCTGGGTGGTGCCGCATCAGGCGAACATGCGCATCATCTCGCAGGTCGCGCAGCGCCTCGACATTCCGCTCGAGCGCTTCGTTCTGAATATCGACCGCTACGGCAACACCTCGAGCGCCAGTATCCCGATCGCCCTCGACGAAGCCGTGCGCGACGGCCGCATCCAGCCGAACGATACCGTTCTGATGTGCGCGCTCGGCGGCGGGATCTCCTGGGCGAGTGCCCTCATCCGCCTGTGATAAAGACGATGCAGATTGCTTGGTTATTTCCGGGTCAAGGCAGTCAAGAGGTGTCGATGGGAAAGGCCGTCTACGACGCCTTCCCGAGTTCGCGCGCGGTGTTCGACGCGGCCGACGCCGCGCTCGGCCGTCCGATCTCGAAGCTGTGCTTCGAGGGGCCGATTGAGGAACTGACGCTCACCTTCAACACGCAGCCCGCGCTGGTGGCTACGAGCAGCGCGATTCTTGCGGCCGTACACGCGCAGTATCCGAGCTTGCCGAAGCCCGCGTTCGCGGCAGGTCACTCGCTTGGCGAGTACTCGGCCTTGGTGGCCGCGGGAGCGTTGACCTTCGCCGACGCCGTGCGACTCGTCGAGCTGCGCGGGCGAGCCATGCAGAGCGCCGTCCCCGAGGGTCGAGGCTCGATGGCGGCCGTCCTTGGGGCGGACAAGGAAACCATCCAAGCCCTGTGTCGCGATGCCGCGGACGCTGGCATCGTCGAGCCCGCGAACTTCAATGCACCCGGACAGGTTGTGCTGTCGGGCGAAAAGGCGGCCGTCGAACGCGCCTGTGCGCTGGCCGCCGAACGCAAACTGAAGTGCATTCCGCTCAAAGTGAGCGCCCCCTTCCACTGTTCGCTGATGGCTCCCGCAGCGCGAGCCGTCGAGAGCGCCCTCGCGAGCGTTCCGATTCAAGATCTGGCGTTTCCAGTCGTGGCCAACGCCAGCGCCGAGCCGAACCTGTCGGCCAGCAAGGTGGCGGAACTGCTCGTGCGCCAGATCGACGGCCCGGTGCGCTGGGATGAGACGGTAAGCCGGATGGCCGAGGCTGGGGTCACTCACGCGCTCGAAATCGGCCCCGCCAAAGTGCTTTCGGGACTCGTGAAGCGCATCGACAAGCGAATTCAGGTCCTCAGTGTTTCCGATCCCGAGACAGTCGCCAAAATCGGCGCCTTTCTGGGCTGACTCGGAACACCACCGCGCCGCCAGCGCCCAGCGACGCGGTGCGTCGTTCAGCGCGGATTCCACTGCGAAATTCTCTGCCAGTTGCGGCGAGCGGGGGGAAGCGTGCTAAACACGGCCGCGCCTCGCGGTTCTGCCCGCGGCGAAGAATTCATGTTCGACCTCTCCAACAAAGTGGCGATCGTAACCGGCGGCTCCCGCGGCATCGGCCGCGCCATTGCCGAAGCCTTCGCGGCTCAGGGCGCCTACGTGGTGCTCGGCTACGCGAACGGTGAAGCCGCGGCACAGAGTGCGGTAGAGAGCATCGTCAGCGCTGGCGGCAAAGCCGAAGCGGTTCGCATCGACGTGTCTGCGATGGCCGCCACGGAGCAGACGATTGCGGACGTCGCGAAGCGGCTCGGGCGACTCGATATCTTGGTTGCGAATGCCGGCATCTCGGTCGACGGACTCTTGCTCCGGCTGGGTGAGGACGACCTCGACCGCGTGCTCGGTGTGAATTTGAAGGGTGCGGTCGCCTGCGCGCGCGCCGCGGTGAAGGTCATGATGCGCGCGCGCACGGGCCGCATCATTTTCATGTCGAGCGTGGTGGGAGAAATGGGCAACGCCGGCCAGACCGCCTACGCCGCCTCCAAGGCCGCGCTACTCGGCGTCACCAAGAGCATCGCCCGCGAATACGCCTCTCGCCAAATCACGGTGAACGCCGTGACGCCCGGCTTCGTCGACACCGACATGACGCGGGCCCTGACCGATCAGCAAAAGACGAGCATCGCGGAGTCCATCCCGCTCGGGCGAACGGCAACCGCGCGCGAAATCGCGGCAGCCGCCGTCTATCTCGCATCGGATGAGGCCGCCTACGTGACCGGGCATGCCCTGCGCGTCAACGGCGGCATGTACATGTAATTTTTCGGGATTTTCCCAAGAAACAAGCAACGCACAATTGCAGGAAAGCCTCCCTCCTGGGGGCCCCGCGGAGAAGACACCATGGCGGAAGGTCGCGATATCACGGCCGAAGTGAAGCGAATCATCAAAGAGCAACTCGACGTCGACGAGAAGGACATCAAGCCTGAGTCCACTTTCATCGACGATCTGGGCGCTGATTCGCTGGGTTTGGTCGAGCTCGTTTTGGCGTTTGAGGAAGCTTTCGAAATCGACATCCCGGACGAGGACACGGAGAAGATCCGTAGCGTTCAGGACGCGGTCGACTACATCGAGAAGCACCTCCACAACTGAACTCGGTCGCCCAGCCCCTCGGGAGAGTGGGGCCGCACGCCCGCACGGGCGTGATGGCCCCTCGACGGATCGAGGAATCGGCCCCAGATAAGCCGGTCGAATGTTCGACATGCTTACCCGGCGGGTTGAGCGTCTGAAGCCTCGTGAAAGTCTGAACTTGGGCGAGGGGGTTCCTCGCCCCTCGCTGTAAGTTGCCCCAATCCGGCTCAAACCGGATCGCGGGGCGCAAGGATGCACATGGAGCGCATCGTAGTCACTGGCCTAGGCCTGGTCACACCGAATGGCGTCGGAACGGACGCGACCTGGCAGTCGTTGATCAACGGTCAAAGCGGCGTTGGGCCGATCACTTTGTTTCCGGCAGGCCCCGAGTACACGACGCGCATCGCGGCCGAAGTCAAAAACTTCGACCCGACCGCGTTTATGGAGCGAAAGAAGCTGAAGGAAGTTTCGCGCTTCATTCCCTTCGCGATGGCGGCCACTCGCATGGCGCTCGAGCAAGCACAGCTCGACCTGACCGAAGAGGAACGCGACCGTACCGGCGTCTTCATCGGAGTCGGCTTGGGCGGCCTCGAGAATCTCGAGCGCTGCACGCTGACCCTCAAGGACCGCGGTCCCGGCAAAGTCAGCCCGTACTTCATCCCTTCCCTGATCGCGAACATGGCGGCAGGCCAGGTCTCGATCGCGTTCGGCCTGCGCGGGCCGAGCCTCGCTCACACGAGCGCGTGCTCCTCGAGCGCGCACGCCATCGGTGAGGCCTTGCGCTGGATGCAGCGCGGCGACGCCGACGTCATGGTCGCAGGCGGTGCGGAAGCCACCATCACCCCCATCGGCATCGGTGGATTTAGCGCAATGTTCGCGCTCAGCCGGCGCAACGACGAGCCGGAGCGGGCGAGCCGCCCGTGGGACAAGGGGCGCGATGGTTTCGTGTGCGGCGAGGGTGCCGGCACGCTGATTCTCGAAACACTCACGCGCGCCAAGCGCCGCGGCGCGCGCATCCTGGCCGAGCTCGTCGGCTACGCGGCAACCAGCGACGCGCATCACATCACGAAGCCTTCGCCGAACGGGGCCGGCGGTGCGCGCGCCATGCGCCTCGCGCTCGCCGACGCCAAGCTGTCCCCGGATCAGATCGACTACATCAACGCGCACGGCACTTCGACGCCGGCCGGTGACAATGAGGAAGCGCGCGCCATCGCGGACGTGTTCGGGACGCATGCGCTCGACAAGAAGCTGTGGGTGAGCTCGTCCAAGTCGATGATGGGCCATTTGCTTGGCGCCGCGGGAGCCGTCGAAGCGGCCGTTTGTATCAAGGCCATCGGCAGCAATATCATTCCCCCCACCATCAATCTCGAAGAGCCGGATCCGGATACGGCTCCGCTCGATTTCGTGCCGCTCAAGGCGCGCGAACGGCGCGTGCGTTACGCGATGTCGAACTCCTTCGGATTCGGCGGCACGAACGCTACGGTCATCCTGTCATCCTTCGAGGGCTAGGCGCTTCGAGCACGACATGTGCGATCTCGCGTCACGTTCTGCTCGACGCCCGTTTCGGAGCAGCGCTCTCCGAAAACCGAGGCTAGAGTTCCCCGAGCGAGGAGCTCGGGAACATGCAGTGCCCGTTTTGTCGTGAAATGGACAGCCGTGTGGTCGACTCGCGTTTGGTCGCGGGCGCAACCGTCACATGGCGTCGCCGTGCATGCGATGCGTGTGGGCGGCGCTTCACGACCTACGAGCGCGTCGAGCACCAGCTGCCCGTCGTCGTGAAGAAGGACGGGCAGCGCGAGCCCTTCGAGCGCGAGAAGGTCCTGCGCAGCCTGAGAATCGCGTGCAACAAGCGCCCCGTTTCGGCGGACGCGCTCGACGAGCACGCGGCCGCCCTCGAGCGCGAGTTGGCGGAGACCGGTGAAAAGGAAGTCCCGTCGCGCGTGATTGGCGAACGGGTCATGGCGCTCCTCAAGCAACTCGACGGGGTTGCCTACGTGCGCTTTGCGAGCGTCTACCGCTCGTTTCGGGACATCGACGAGTTCATGGACGAGATGGGCAAGCTGGTCCGCTCTCGTGGCCCCGCCGACGGGGAATCACCGTGAGTCCGGACGGCGGCCGCCGGGCCGCGCGATCGCCAGGACCCCGCCAAGCGCCGCCGCAAGCCGGGCGACCCGCGCCCGCCGCCGCCGGGGATGCCTTTACACCCGCCCG
>JAEUAF010000892.1 GCA_019695485.1 Sorangium sp. | reverse complement strand
TGGTCGAAACCCAGTACGGCTTCCACGTCTTGCTGCGGCGATCGCCCCCGCCCGAAGACACTGTATCGGGGGCCCATATCGTGATTGCGCACCAAGCCGCGGGCTGGATCCAGGTTCTCGGTCGCAGAGAAGGGCCGCTGCGCTCGCGAGAGGAAGCGCTTGTTCTTGCAAACCAGCTCTACGAGAAAGCGAGGCAGGCGCCCGAAGAGTTTTCAGCGCTTGTCGAAGAGTATTCGGATCATCGCGATGCTGTGCGGCGCGGAGACATGGGATCGTGGTCCACTCGTGAGTCGACATTCTACCCGCGGGAAGTCGAGATCCTTGCCGGCCTGCGCGTGGGTGAGGTGGCCCCACCCGTGGACAGCCTGGTCGGATTCGAGATCGTTCAGCGCACCTCCAACCGGCCCCGCGAGCGCTATGCCATGGACGAGATCCGCTTGTTCTTCGACCCCTCACACTCCGCGCCCGATGCTAGTTCGCCCGCCGCTGTCCTGGAGAAAGCCACGGAGCTATCGAAGCAGCTCCTCGCCGCGCCTTCGCGATTCGACAGTTTGCGCAAGAAGCTTTGCTGCAGCTACTCTGAACAATGGGATGAGGGGCGTGGCTCGCCGGCCGTGACCGATGCGCTGAGTCGCATCAAGCCGGGGCAAATCGCGCGTGAGCCGGTCCGATCCGAGCTTAGCTACGTCATTGCCAAACGCGTCGACCCGCCGGCGCGCGCACCCGCAAGTCCCAGCTTCGATCTGCCCGCCCCCGACGCCCCCGATATCGTCGCCTTGGTTCGAGCGCGCGATGACACTTTCTTGAGGGACGAGTTCCGCCAGGTCGGGGAAGAGGTTCTGGGCCAGATGTCACTATCCGAGGCGGCGGCGCAGCAGGTTGCCGCCCTGCATGGCGCGGGGCGCTTCGAGGCTCTGGGCACCCCTGAGCTGCGCAGTGAGGCGTTCGCCAAACTGCTGAGCGATGTCCAACAGGCGCTCGGCCTGGACTATCCTCGCTATCGCGCGCTGGTCGACGCGCATTTCGCGCGCGTGTTGCTGGCCGGGCAATGACGCCGCTTCTGCGGTCGAGGTGCTCCCCGACAGGTCCTTCAGCAACGACCTTCATCCGGGGGCGGAGCCGGCCGTTCCAGCGAGCGAGGCCCTTCGACGACGCTGCATGGAACCCATCATTACTCGCACCGCGCGTATTTGGCTCGGCGACGACCGGATCGTCCACTTGCAGCCGCTGGCGCGACGCGAGCAGACGCTGGCGGATGCCATCGAAAATGTCTCCAGCGTCGCGACCATGTGCGGCGGTGTGGTAAGACCGCTGCTCATTCATTTCGAAGCCGCCGCTCCGCAGACACCCGAGTGCCGCGCGCATTACTTGTCGAACGAGGCGCTCAATGTCGTCTCGGCCGTTGCCATCGTAACGACGTCGATGCTGGGCCGCATCGTGGGCAATCTCATGATCGGAAGGCACACCAGAGGTGCGCCCGTGCGGCTATTCGAGGACAACGCCAAGGCGCTCGTGTGGCTCAAGGAATTCTTGCTGCCCATGCCGGCGTGAGCGGTATTCGCGGGTAGCCAGGCCGGAAAGTCGGTGCCTCGAGAAAAAAGTCGACGGCCGTGTCGATCTGGGTCCTGGTCGTTCGTCGCCCTAACGAACCCCCGAGGCGCTGCGGCGCCCCCAGCGAAGGAATCGACGATGAAGGTCATGGTAATTGTGAAGGCTACGAAGAACAGCGAAGCGGGCGTAATGCCGAGTGTGGAGCTGGGCGCCGGGGTGGGCAAATACAATGAGGCGCGCGTCAAGGCGGGGGTCATGCTGGCCGGCGACGGCTTGCACCCGAGCGTCAAGGGCAAGCGCATCCAAATCTCGGCTGGCAAGCGCGAAGTCGTCGACGGACCGTTCAGCGAAACGAAGGAGCTCGTGGCAGGTTTCTGGATCTGGCAGGTGCGCTCGATGGACGAGGCCGTTGCCTGGGCGCGTCGCTGTCCAGAGCCCATGCCCGGAGAAGATGCAGAGCTCGAGCTCCGTCCGATCTTCGAGCCTGAGGACTTCGGCGCGGAACTCACTCCAGAGCTCCGCGCGCAAGAAGAGCGCCTGCGCAGCCAGCTCGAGCACCCCAATCGGGCTTGAAGCCGTGGCTTGAATCGGGCGGAGTGCGCCAGGCGGGGGCTCCCCCGAATCTCGTGGGAGTGGGTTGCTGAAAAACTGAACAGGTTCTATATTGAACTTGTTCAGTTTCTTCCATGGCGCTTCGAGAGACCAATAAGGCCGCGAAAAGACGCCGGATTTTTGCCGCAGCGCGGCGGCAGTTCGCGACCCATGGCTTCGAGGAAACCACCATTAGGAGCATTGCGCAGGAGGCGGGGGTCGGGGTCGGAACGGTGCACCTTTATGCGGAATCGAAGCAGGGTTTGTTGCAAGAACTCTGGCACGAGTCGACGTTGCCAATTCTCGAGCAGGCTTTGCGAGCGGCCTCGGGGAGGCCGCTACTCGCTGGCGCGCTGGCCCTCTTCGAGCCCCTGCTGCGCGACTATGCAGCGGAGCCGGCCCTCGCGAAGGTCGTGATCAAGGAGTTGCCGTGGCTCGAGGGGCGCGCCGCCGAGCAGCACTTGCCTGATTTCGTGCGTTACCTGACGAAGCTTGCCGAACTCGTGGTGACCGACCAAGGGCGCGGCCTGATCGCGTCGCACGTCGAGCCCAACACCGCCGCGATGATTTTCTTCTCTCTCTACTACTCGGCGTGCCTGGAACTCGTCACGCCTGCCGGCCCGGCAGACGTTGAGCGGGTCCTCGACAATCTCCGACATCGATTGAAGCTCGTCGCGGACGGTTGGGGAGTACGAACATGAAGATTGCCATCATGGGTGCGGGAATCGGTGGGCTCACGCTGGGTGTCGCGCTGCGCCGCTCAGGCCACGACGTGGTGTTGTTGGAGAAACGCGAGCGCTTTGCCGACGAGGGCGCGGGCGTCGTGCTCGGACCCAACGTGATGGGTGCGCTGCGTGTGCTGGGCCTTCACGACGACGTCCAGTCTGCGGGACGCGCGGTGTCGGCCATGAACATCACCGACCAAAATGGGAGGGCGTTGGCGCGCTCGCGCTACGAGGTCGCAGGTCTTCCGTTGCCGGGAGTCGCCATCCATCGCAGCGCGTTGCACGACGTTCTCCTCAGGCATTTTGACGGCGAATTGCGGCTCGGAGCCGAGGTCACCTCCATCGAACCGGGCGCGCAGCCCGCGCTCACCTTTAGCAAGGCGCGACTAGATTGCGATTTGATTGTGGGCGCAGATGGGATTCGTTCTCGAGCGCGAGAGCAGATCGCCCCTGACTTCAAAACTCGCTACAGCGGTGCTACGTGCTTTCGCTTCGTAGTGGACGGACGCTTCACGGACGAAGTCTTCGAGATGTGGGGGCCTGGCAAGCGCGTCGGCGTCGTGCCCATGGGCAGTGAGCGCACGTACGTCTTTCTCACGCTCAATGCGCCGCCGCGCGCGCCCAAACCGTTTGGCACGCTCAGCGAATTTCGCGCGCTATGGTCTGAGTTTCGCGATCCCGCACCCGAGGCGTT
>JAEUAF010000813.1 GCA_019695485.1 Sorangium sp. | reverse complement strand
CGGCTACCTGCCGGGCGGCAAGGACCGCTACGGTAGCGGCTGCGCGGCCACGAGCTTCGCCACGAGCTTCGCCCTCTGCAATCCCTAGTCTGCGGGCCTTGTTGATATCGAGGTTGTAGGAGAGGAGGGCCATCTCGCGCTGTTCGGCTAGGAGGCGCGCTTGCGGGTCGGCGCTGAGCCGGTCGAGGGCGTCTTTGGCTTGCTTGAGCACGGCGTCTTTCATAGCTAGCGCCTCCAGGTCGTCGTCGGTGGTGGCGGACAGAAATGTAGCCCACAAGACGAGGTCAGGCTCCTCGTTTTTCGTCGCTGCTTCCGCGAGCTTCGGCAGTTCCACCAGGTGGAGTTCCAAATGCTCGGTGAGCTCGCGATGGTCGTGCGTCTCGAGGACCCGAAACCGCGAGTGGAAGCGGTCGCCGTCGAGCTCCTTGAAGTTGGTGATCAGGACGACGACGCACTGACGTAGCTCGTCATAGCCGTCGCCCCGACCGAGCTGCCCAGAGTACATGCGCGCCCAGTAGTAGAGGCCGCGCTCGCGCAGTGCGGGTCGCGACTGGCTTTGCATCTCGATGTCCACCTGCTCGCCGCCAACCAAGCCAACGCGCACGTCCAGAACGATCCCCTTGTCGTCGATAGCCTCCTTGCCGGGTTCGGCATGGAGCACGGTGGCGGTCTCGATCGGGTGGGCGGGTGTGAGGACGGCGTTCAAGAGCGAGATCAAGAGCGGCTTATTGCGCTCCTCGCCGAACAACAGCTTGAACACGATGTCGAGCTTCGGGTCGAGCGTGCTTCGCATCGATCCGGTTTCTACCATGGCCAAGCGACGGAGCGACTGATAGGAGCAGGCAATGAGTGGCCAGCCCTCTCCCTGATGCGGCCGGCGCGCGTTCAGCGCCATGGGGCTCGGCAAGAGGACTCCGCACCGCCACATAGACCAAGAGCCCAATCAACGACTCCCCGATCCCCGCTTCCACGCCGCCCCGCGTTCTCGGCTGGCGCTCTGGCGGGCGGGGCGGCTTGGGAAACACCCGCGGCTGCGAAAGTACGGTCGCGGGGAGCCCGCCGAGACTCTCGCCTCGAGCGCCCCGTCGCGCCTCCGCGCCACGTTGCCACCGGGCTGCCAGCCTCCGCGTTTTGTGGCATAAGCCCGGCCACGATGGGTCTCCCCGGTGGGCCGCCGAAAGCCCTGATGCTCGCGCTCAGACACGCCTATTCGGTGGAGCGCTTCCTCGAGACGGGCACCTTTTCGGGAAGCACCGCCGCCTGGGCGGCCGCGCACTTCAGCGAAGTGATCACCATCGAGGCGTCACCCGAGCTCTGTCGCGCGGCGGCCGAGCGGCATCGCGAGCTTGCCCAGATCCGCTTCGTAGAAGGCGACTCACGGGCGGTGCTCGAAGGAATTGTCGCCAGCCTGGGTGGCCCCGCCATTGTCTGGCTCGACAGTCACTGGAGCGGCGGCGCCACCTACGGCGAGGGCGACGAATGCCCTCTGCTCCACGAAGTCGCGACGCTGCGCAGCGCCCCGGCCGAGCACTTCATCTTCATCGATGACGCTCGGCTGTTCCTGAGTCCGCCGCCGCGGCCCCACGACATGCGGCAGTGGCCAACGCTCGCCCAAGTCGTCGCTGCCCTCACTCAGGGCTCGCGCCCACTCGAAGTGCTCGTGCTCGACGACGCATTCATCGCGGTTCCTGCCGCCGCCAAGCAGCTCGTTTGGGAGCACGCGCAAGAGGCCGCGACTCGCGACTGGGACGAACTTCAGCGGGCGCGACTCGAGTCACCCGCTCAGCATTCTACGGCGAAGCGCCTTTCCGCGCTCGCTCGCGACTTGAGCAAGCGCCTCTTCAACGCTTCTGCCGTGGGGAAATGAGCGTGGGTGCGGGCCCGCTGTCGGTGCTGTGGTTGAGCTATTTGCCTTCGCTGAAGCTCGGCGGGCAACGCAACCTGCAGCGCTTGGTTTTGGGGCTCGATCCTGCGCGCATTCGTTCTGCCGTGGTGTCGCCCGCGGAGGGGGAGCTTTCTTTTGCCATGCGTGCGGCGGGCGTGAGCGTGCACATCTGTCCGCTCAATGACTTCGTGCTGCGCCGAAGTTACGGCAGGCTGACCCTGCAGGTGGCGCGGCAAACGCTTCGCGAGGCGCGCGCCCTGCGCGCGATCATCAAAGAAGAGCAGGTCAAGGTCGTTTACGCCGATAGCCCAGGCCACGCGCGCTACGCCTGGCTGGCGACGCAAGGCTTGGACGTGCGGGTGCTCTGGCATGCGCAAGTGTCGAGCCCGGACTCAATCTGGGATGCTACGCTCGCCGGCTGCGTCGATCGCGTCGTGGCGGTGTCTCGCGGTGCGGCGAGTCGCTTCGACCAGTTGCCAGAGCTCCCGCCTGAGCGGCTCGAAGTGCTCTACAACGGCGTCGACCTCGGGCGCTTTCGCGGCATCGCCGCCCCCGACGCGCGCGAGCGGCTCTATCCCGGCGCGCCCGCCGACGCGACCATCGCCGTGTTCGTCGGCTCACTCGTGCAAGTCAAGGGCACCGATGAGCTCGTCGTGGCCGCAGGAAAGCTCGCAAAGACGCACCCCAATTTGCACTTCTCGATCGCGGGCGAAGGGGCACCCGTCTATCGCGAGGCGCTCGAGACCTACGCCAAGCGGAGCGGGGCGCGTGTCCACTTCGCAGGTTTCCTCGAAAACATCGAACAGATTCTGCCCGCGGCCGAGCTCTTGGTGTTTCCCTCGTACTGCGAGGGCCTGCCGCTCTCCGTGCTGGAAGCGATGGCGAGCGGGTTACCCGTGATCGCGACCGATGTGCCCGGCTCTCAGGAGCTCGTGGACTCGAGCGTAGGTAGGCTCGTTCCGGTGCGGAACATCGAGGCTTTGTGCGGCGCGCTCGCCGAGCTTGCGGAAGCGCCTGAGCTCCGCCGCGAGCTCGGCCAACGCGCTCGGGAGCGTGCCGCGCGCTACACGCTGGGCCGCTGCATCGAGGGCTTCGAAGCCACGTTCCTAGCCCTGGCGCAGCAGCCACCGCGCAGTCGGCTCAGCCGCGCGCGCTGGTCCGGAGCCGCGCACTCCACGTGGGCGGGGGTTCTACCGTGACGAACCTCTTCGCGAACCTGTGGCGACACCGCGAGCTCTGCTTCAGTCTCACGCGACGCGAGGTCTCCGCGCGCTACAAGCAATCGCTGCTCGGACCCGCCTGGGCGATCCTGCAGCCACTCGCGCTGCTCGTCGTCTTCGCGGCGGTTCAGCGCTTCGTACACATCCCGAGCGAAGGCCTCCCCTACCCGGTCTTCGTCTACGCGGGGCTCGTGCCCTGGTCGTTCTTCGCTAGCACGCTCGCCATGATGACACCCAGCATCGTGTCGAACGCGGCCATCGTGCGTAAGATCTATTTCCCGCGCGAAGTGTTGCCGCTGTCGTCAGCGCTGGTCGGGCTCGTGGATTTCGCGGTTTCGCTCGCGACGCTGTTCCTGCTGATGGCCTACTACGGCGTGTTCCCGGCGGCCTCGGCGGTCTACGTCCTGCTCGTCATCCTGATCGAGCTGGTCTTCGTGACCGGCATCGGGCTCTTCGCGGCCGCGATCTGCGCGTTCCAACGCGATATCCTGTTCGTCGCGGTGTTCGTCTTGCAGCTCTGGATGTTCCTCTCCCCCGTGCTCTATCCGCTAAGCTCCGTCCCGCCGGACTACCGGACGCTGTACCTCGTGAACCCGATGGCTTCGATCATGACGCTGTTCCGCGACGCCATGTTCGGCTTGAACCCTATCGACCTGCGTTTGCTCGGCATCGCGGCGCTCGAAGCGGTCATCACGTTGTGCTTCGGGTACGGCGTCTTCAAGTCCGCAGAGAAGTACTTTGCCGACGCCGTCTGACTCGACCTCCAGCGCAAGCGCGACGACGGGTCCCCCGATCGTCGTCGAGGGCGTTTGGAAGCAATTTCGGCTCGGCAGCGGAAGTTCGCTGGTTCGCGGACTGCGCACGCTCGTGCCAGGCTTAGCCCGCCGCCTGAAGGTTCATGAGGACTTTTGGGCCGTCGAGGACGTCTCTTTCACGGTCAGCGACGGCGAAGCGCTCGGCATCATCGGCCACAATGGCGCCGGCAAGAGCACGCTGCTTCGCATACTCTGCGGGGTGACACCGCCGACCCGGGGCTCGGCGCGCGTGCGAGGCCGAGTCGCACCGCTGATCGAGGTCAGCGCGGGCCTCCACCCGGAGCTCTCGGGGCGCGAGAACATCTACTTCAACGCCGCCGTGATGGGTATGTCGCGCGCGGAAACGGCCGCCAAATTCGACGCCATCGTCGACTTCTCGGGCATCGAGAAGTTCCTCGATACGCCGGTCAAGCGCTACTCGTCCGGGATGATGGTGCGGCTCGGCTTCTCCGTCGCCGTGCACATCGATCCGGACGTGCTCTTGGTCGACGAAGTGCTCGCGGTAGGCGACCTCGCCTTCGTGCTGAAGTCCTACCGCCGCATCGCCGAGATCCGCGCACGCGGAGTGCCGGTGATCCTGGTCACCCACAACTTGCAGCTGGTCAGAAACTTCTGCACTCGCGCGCTGTGGATGGACGCCGGGAAACTCAAGCTGTCGGGCTCTCCTGCCGAAGTCGCCGCAGCTTATACGCAAGCCACCCTGGAGGCGGCAGGCGGGCAAGCCCTATCTGGCGACGTCTACCGCGTGCACGCCGACGAGGCGTTGAGCATCGCGGACGTGGTCACGGTCGACGCCGCGGGCAACGCCAGGGCGAGCTTTGCGACGGGAGAAGAGCTCAGCATTCACATGACCCTCAATGCGACGCGCGCGACGCGTCCGCTTGTAGTCGTGGTGACGATCTGGCAAGAGGAGACCGGCACGATGCTCGTCTGCCACAGCACCAGAGACGACGGCGTCGAACTCGCCGGCTTCAGCGAGGCCGGCTCGCTCCGGCTCAGCATGCGCCTCGCACGGCTGCCCTTCATCGCGGGAATTCATCGCATTTCGGTGAGTCTGTCGGAGGGGGACGTGGTCCACGTCGTGGATTGGCACGAGAAGATGTATAGCTTCCGAGTCGCGAAAGGGCCGGTCGGCTACGGCGCGTTTCACGCGTTTCCCGAGTGGGCACTCATGCCCAAGGAGCCCGCGTGATCGACGGCCTCCTACGCAAGAGCCGCGTCGGCCGCAAAGCGCTCGAGCTCGCCGCGCGACGCCGCATCGCGTCCGCCGCTGGACGCGCCAAGGTGCACCTCGGTTGCGGCGAGCGCATCTTCGACGACTACATCAACATCGATTTCCCGCCGACCGCGCATCCGCTGCAGCGCACGTCGCGCGCCGATTTCTACGCCGACATCCGCCGGCTCTCGTTCCCCGACGCATCACTCTGCGAGGTTCGCTCACACCACGTGTTCGAGCACTTCGACCGGCCCACCGCGCTCGCGCTCTTGGTGCGCTGGCAGCGCTGGCTCACCCAGGACGGCTCGCTCTGCGTCGAAACGCCGGACTTCGACGGCTCGGCGCGGGTCGCGATCGACCCGAGTCGACCTTTTCGCGAGCGCGCGGTGAACTTACGACACCTGTTCGGGTCGCACGAGGCGAGCTGGGCCTATCACCTCGAGGGCTGGTCGGGCGAGCGCTTCGTGCACACGCTCGAACGGCTCGGCTACGAGTCCGTCGCCATCGAGCTCAGTAGCTACAAGGCAATCCACAACGTCACCGCGCGCGCGCGCCGCGGAAAGCTAAGAAGCCTCTCCGAGCAACGCGGTAACGTCGCCGCGCTGCTCAGAGAGTCGCTGGTCGATGAATCGGAGTCGGAGCTCGCGATGCACGCGCTCTGGCTGGCGGCGTACGACGCGCTGATGTCGGACTCGCGATGAGGATCTTCTACGCCGCCGACGCCACCCCGAACCCAGCGCTCGCGTCGAGCATCTGGACCCGCAACCTCTATCACCCGCTGGTCGACCTCGGCCACGACGTCGTCGTGTTCGACTATGCCTATGGTGATACCTTTCGGCATCTCGATCCCGCGCTGCCCGAGTCGCGAGCGTTCATCGCCGAGCATCGGCCCGAGCTCGAGAAAGAGCTGATTCGCCAGATCGAACGCGCGCACGCCGCTCAGCCCATCCAGCTCTTTTTTAGCTACTTTTACTCCGCTGTCTGCGGCCCTGCCGCGATCGAGCACATTCGCGGGCTCGGGATTTGTACGGCCAATTGGTACTGCAACGCCTCGTATCAATTCCATTTGATCGAGGAGCTCGCCCCCGCCTACGACTTCTGCTTCGTGCCCGAGCGCTACCGTCTCGACGACTACCGACGCGTCGGCGCGCGACCGCTCTACGTGCAGGAAGCGGCGAACCCAACCTTCTATTTTCCCCATCACATTTCCCAGGACTACCAGACGACCTTCGTCGGTCAGTGCTACGGCGACCGCCCGCTCCTAGTGCGGGGCTTACTCGATCAGGATCTCGACGTGCGGGTCTTCGGTCCCGGCTGGTCGGCGTTCTCGTCGCCAAGCGGGGAGCGCTTGCGCCGTACCGGGCTCGGCCTGCGGCGGAGGCTCGGCCTCGCTGAGCCAGCTGGGCCAGTGCGCCTCCCCGCGCGCGTCGTCGGACCGTCGCTGTCGGACGACGAGCTCGTGCGGATGTACTCCCGCAGCCAAATCAGCCTCGGATTTTCGAGCTGTGGGGAGACCCATCGCAGCGGGGAACGCATTCGGCAGATTCGCCTGCGCGACTTCGAAGCGCCGATGAGCGGCGCGTTCTACCTCGTCGAGCATTTCGATGAGCTCGCGGAGTTCTTCGAAATCGGCCGAGAGATCGTGACCTACCGGGACGCCGCCGACCTCGCCGACCAGATCCGCTTCTATTCGAAGAACCCCGGGGCGCGCGACAAGATCCGGCACGCGGGGCGACTGCGCGCGCTCGGCGAGCACACCTGGCACCTGCGCTTCCAGGCGGCGTTCAGCGCCATGGGCCTTCCGAACTGAGGACACTTGGTGAGCGCCGCACCGAAGGTCAGCGTGATCATCCCGACTTACAACCGGGCGGAGATGTTGATGTGCGCCGTGCGCTCCGCACTCACGCAAACATTCTCGGATCTCGAGCTGATCGTGATCGACGACGGCTCCAGCGACGGAAGTGTCGAGCGGCTCGCCGAGTTCGGCGCGGATCCGCGGCTCTGCGTGGTGAGAAACAAGGTACCGAGTGGGAGACCGGCGCTGCCGCGCAACGCGGGGCTCGCGCGCGCACGCGGGGAATTCGTGGCTTTCCTCGACTCCGACGACCGCTGGTATCCTGAAAAGCTCGCAACCCAGCTCGAATACCTGGAGGCCAACCCCGATTGTGCGCTCGTGAGTGGGCGCTGCCGCTGGGTGGGCGCCGAAGAACGGCTGTGGCCGGAGCTCCTCGAGCGCGCCTTTCGCTATGAAGACCTCGTTGCCGGCAACGTGATCGCTTGCTCGATGACGATGGTCAGACGCAGCGTGGTCACTGCATGCGGAGGCTTCGACACCCGAGCGGGCTTACGCCTCGGCGAAGATTGGGATCTCTGGCTCCGCATCGCGCAACGTCATGCGTTCGCAGTGCTGCCGGACGTACTCGGCGAGTACACCGTGCATGCTGGGGGTGTCTCGCGCCACAAGGCACGCGAACTCCTCGGGCGAATTTCGGTGCTCACACTGCTGAGCGCGCGCGAGCCGCGCTTTCGGGCCGAGCTCGAACGGCGAATCGGCGCGCTTCGCAGGGAGCTCTCGCGCGAACTGTGGTCTCGGCGGCGCTTTGCCACGGCGGCGCGCGTTCGGCTCGGGCTCGAGCGCGGCCTCGAATTTTG
>JAEUAF010000763.1 GCA_019695485.1 Sorangium sp. | reverse complement strand
GGTTTTGGCGAGCTGCTGCCTCCGATCTTCCAATAAATGAGGCCGCCCATGAGAAGAAGCATAACCAAGGCGGCAGCAATGAAGGGCCCGCTCCCACCGTGCTTGGGCGGGGGCGGAGGGGTACTTGTCATTCGTGCTCTCCCTCGGGGTCCTTGAGCCCCGGGACTATAGCTATCCAACGGTCGGAGCGCGAGCAAAGTTGCGTCAACGAGTCACGGCGCTCACGCGAGTCAAGAGCCGTCCGTGGTCGGCCGAGCGGTCGGCGGTTACACAAGGCTCGCTCGATCGAAGATGCTGAGGCCCGTGTCGCCCCACGAACGCTCATCGGTCAGGGTGAAGCCCTCGACGGCCGGTCTCTGGCGCGCGGGGTGCTCCAAGAGTACGCGGGCCGTCGCCGAAAGCACCGGCCCCAGCGTTCCGAGGGCAAGCGCCGCCCGCGCGCCGTCCTTCCAGGGGGGATCGCAGAATACGAGGTCGAAGCGCGTTTCACCCGCGAGGAGCTTCGAGCTGGCGCTTTCGACGCGCACGGGGAGAACGCTGGTTTGGGCCGCGAGCGCGAGCGCTTCGATATTCTCTCGAATGCACGCGAGCGCCGAACGCTCGCACTCCACGAACGTCGCGTGCTCCGCGCCGCGCGAGATGGCCTCGATCCCGAGCGCGCCGCTGCCCGCATAGAGATCGAGCACGCGCGCGCCGTCGAGCGGGCCCAAGATCGAGAACAGGGCTTCGCGCACTCGGCCGCTGGTGGGGCGCGTCGCGAGGCCAGCCGGCGTCTTTAGCAGACGTCGCTTCAAGCTACCGGCAATGACGCGGATGCTCACCTGGCGGTCCTCAGGTCTCGATCTTCGACCACAGCTGACGCCGCATGCGCTGGCGAGCGCGGTCCTTATGCGTGACGATGCGCGCGACGCTCGAGGCGGCGATCAATTCGCCCTCCTGACCGAGCGCGGGCAACACGCTCTTTCCGACCAAGTAAGTGCCCGGAATCGGGCCGCGCAGTGGCTCTCCGCCCAGATCGAGATAACCCATTGGGTTGACCGACCAGAGTCGTTCCATCGGCTCGGCCGCAGGCGATGCGCCCTCGAGGTGGATGCGATCGACGTCCCGACGCGCGCCGCTCGAGTAATCGTAAAGAGGGAGCCCGTCGTGGGGCGAGTCGACGAGGACCAGATGCTCGTCCAGAAAAGGCAGCGTTTCGCGCAGCGTGGACAGCACGGCTTCGCGCGCTTCGAGCAGGGTCAGCGCGCCGCGCGCTGGTAAAATCGTTTCCGCGATCAGGAGCGCCTCGTCGCGCGCGTTCGGGTGCGCGTCGGGAAATAGCGCGCAGTCGAGGCGCTCGAGTCGCACCACGGGCCTGCGTGGATCGCGGCGGCCAGCACCCTTCGGCAAGATGAACGTGATCGGGGCGAGCGGCGCCGGCAGCGCGCGCTTTCGGACCACGACGCTGACCACGAAGCGCCCCGCCTCGGCGGTGAGGCGCGGCCAATCGCGGCGGGCTGCCTTGGTAACGCCCTCGCCGCCGCTGAGATCCGCCAGCGCTTCCCCGTATTGATCCGAGATCACCACGTCCGCGCCGGTCGGTTCATCCTCGCCGTCTTCGATGACACCCGCGGCCACGCCTCGACGCACGACGAGCGACCGCGCGCGCCCGCCCAGACGACAGACGCCGCCCTGCGCTTCGATGCGCTCCGTGAAAATCTCGACCAGCTCCTCTTCGCCTTGCGGCAAGCTCACGATTCCTCGGGTCCATGCGCCGTGTAGCCGAGCGAGCGCGAACGCCGGCAGCTGCTCCACATTCGCCGCGAGGTTCGAGGCGAACTGCGCCGGCACCTGAACGAGATCGCGAAATGCGTGCCCGCGCGGGAACTTGCCTAGCAAATCCGTCGTGCGCTCGCCGCGGAGCAGCGGCAAGGAGTAACTGACGCGGCCGGTTTCGAAGCGCTCCCAGAGCGTGGCTGGAGGCCACACGTTGTCACGCTCGAAGGCCGCGTCCGCGCTGGCGTTTACGTTGGCGAGCGTCGCGTAGAGTTCGTCGACCAACTGCCGCACTTCCGGATATTCGCGATCGACTTCGCGTGCGAAAAGCTCCATGTCGGGCGGCACTTCGACGCGCCTGGCCTCGGACACCACGCCGAACATTGGATCTAGGGCTTGCGTACGGCGCCGAAACTGCGGCGAGTAGGCGAGCTCTTGCAGGATGCGCCGGAACGCGGGCGAGGACGCGCCGAGTAGGGTGGACGTGCGTCTGCACAAGACCCGGCCTTCGAAGCGATAGGTTTGAGCGCCCTGACCCTGTCCGAGCACGAGCACGCGGAAATCGCGCCGTGACAGGAGCGCAGCCGTAGCCAGCGCGCCGAGCGAGCGACCGAGAATGACGGCGTCGTAGTAGCGGGAAGGCAAGCTGGGTTCTCTACGAAGAATGCGCAGTAAGGCTTGGTCACGCCTGGCCGGGCGGCGCGATGCTGCCTTGGCTGAGCTTCCTCAAGGCGTCGACGAAGAGCGCGTGCTCGGCGCGATGAATGCGTTCGCCGAGCGACTCCTCCGTATCATTGTCGAGAACCGGCACCGCTTCTTGTAGGACGATCGGACCCGAGTCGACGCCGGAATCGACCCAGTGCACCGTGCAGCCCGTGATCTTGACGCCGTACGCGAGGGCCTGGCGAATGGCGTGGGTGCCCGGAAACGCGGGCAAGAGCGCCGGATGAATGTTGAGCACGCGCCCTTTGAAAGCCTGCATGAACTCTGGCGTCAGGATGCGCATGAACCCCGCCAGCACGATCCACTCTGCGCCGGCCTCCTGCAGCAGTTCGATCAGACGCTGATCGAACGCTTGACGCGAGGCATAGTCCTTGTGCGAACACACGACACTCGGCACGCTAGCTTGTCTGGCGCGTTCGACCGCGAAGGCACCGGGCTGATTGCTCACCACGACGCGCACGCGCGCATCCAGCGTCCGAGCCGCGATTGCGTCGAGGATGGCTTGCAGGTTCGAGCCGTTGCCCGAAACGAGGACGCCGAGCTCGAGAGTCATCGCGGGCGCTTAATAGCCGATAACCCCGGGCTGTTCCAGCGCTCCCGGCTTCTCCGCGGAATTCCTAGTGCTTCTGGGGCTTCACTCGCGTGCGCAGCGGTGAAAACGCGCCGATCTCGAGCGGGGGCGCCCGGCCGAACACCAGCGCCGCGATGATCTCCGCCGTCACCGGTGCGAGCAGAATGCCGTTTCGGTAGTGGCCCGTGGCTAGCAGCAGCCCTTCCGCCCCCGCACAGCCGATGAGCGGAAGTGTGTCCTTGGTGTACGGCCTGAAATTCGACCAGCTGCGGCCGAGCGTGGCGTCGCCGAGCTTGGGGACCAAGTGGATCGCCGCGTCGAGTAAATTGCGCACGGCGCTGGCGGTCACTTCACGCCGATAACCGACGAACTCGAGCGTCGAACCGATCAGCACGCGGCCGTCGTCGCGCGGCACGAGGTAACATTTCGGCCCGAACACCACTTGCTGAAAAAGTGGAACCGGCAAAAGAAGTTCGACGATCTGACCGCGTGCTGGGATGACTCCGCCCTCGGGAAGTGGCACGCCCTCCACGAGCGAGCTCCAGCTGCCGGCGGCGACGACCACGTTGCGACCGCGGACCAGCGAGCCGTTGTCCAGCAGGACACCTTCGACACGGTGCCCCTTGCTGACGATGCGCTTCACGAGCGCGCCGCTCTCGAAGCTCGCGCCCGAGCGCTCCGCCGCGATGCGCAGCGCGCCGAGCAACTTGGGCGGATCGACGCGCGCATCGTCGGGGAAGTGCAGGCCGGCCTTGGCTTCGAGTGTCACGCTCGGCAAGAGTTCGCGCAGGGCGTCGTGGTCCAGGCTTTCCAAGCGGCAGCCGTGGCGCCGCTGAAACCCGTGTTCGCGTGCGGTCTTGCGGGCGTCGGCGGCATCGAACGCGACGCGCACCACGCCGCTCGGGCGCAGCTCGATATCGATACCGCTCGCTTCGTGCAGCGCTCGGGCCCACGCGGCGTAGCGCGCACGGCTGCGCAACGCGAGCTCGAACGTGGGGCCATCCTGGTGCGCCTCGACCTGTGCGCCCAAGATCCCCGCCGCGGCGCTGGAGGCCTCCGCGCCCGGCACGCTGCGCTCGAGCACGAGCACGCGCGCTCGCTCCCGCGCAAGCTCGAACGCCGCCCCGAGGCCCATGATCCCGCCGCCAACGATGACGGCATCCCAAGTTCTTTCGCGCTTCGCCACGGTTTGCCGCTCCGTATCACGGAACGCTCGAGCGCGGGCGGCTGCGCCGGGATCAGGCGTCGCGCACGGGGCGAGCGAGGCGCAGAATGCCGCCCACGTTGAACGCAGCGAACGCGATCAAGAGTAGCTCGAGCCCCAGCACCCAGCGCGTTCCTGCCGGCGATTCGCCGTCGATCAGCAGCCAAGCATCATTGGGGAGCGCGTGACCGGCCTGGGCTGCTGCCTCGCGCAGCGCGTGGTAGCGGATCCCCGCGCCCCGAGCCGGCACGAGTCGCCCAACGAACGAACCGGGCGCCACGAAGTGGTCGCTGTCCGCGTCGCTGGGCACCCGCAGCTCGACCCACAGCTTGGGGTTGTCCTCGAGCGGCGCCAGGCGATAGCTGTCGCGCTCGAGAGGGCGCGTGTAGCGCACCACGCTAGTTTCACTGAGCGCGGCCTCGCCTCGCACCCAGGCATTCGGGAGCAACCGCTGCTTCGGCAGCTGACCGAGCTCACCCAAATCTTGAGGCGCACCCCGCTGCAGCGAATACACGAGCTCACCCCGCATCCCGAGCGCCAACCTCAAGGCGAACAACGCCGTGAGCCCCATCACCGCAAACGTCAGCCGGCGAAATGGGCGGCGCGGGGCGGGCAAGGCCGCGAGCTCGGCATCGGTCGGCTCGGGGAAGCGCTCAGCGTTGGACATGCGGGGATTCGACTCCTCTTAGCTCCGACAGCGAATCGTGCCCGGGGTTCCTGGAGTTTGCATGCTTACCTTGTGTGCATGTGACTTTCGGCGCGAAATGACGCAAAGGGCGGCGCCCGTGTGCCCCGGGGGTGGCACGCCTTGAGCGCTCGGCCGGCCAAAATGGCTTTGATTGCTGACGACTGCTGTTCCGTGACGGAGAGACTGGGCTACCATCGAGGCTGTTTTCAGGGGTCGAAGCCATGGCATCCGCGAACAAGATCATCTGCCCGTCCTGCGGGTTTCAAAACACGTCGCCGCTCGCCAACAATCGTTGCGTCTCCTGCGGCGCCAAGGTCGAGGAGCTCAAGCGGCAGCTGACGCGGCAGGAGGAGCTCGAGCGGCGCTACCAGCAAGAGGGCTTCAGCATCCAGTGGTTCGGCGTTTCGCTCGCCATCATCATCGTGATGACGGCGGCGCTCGTGATGGGGTTGCCGATGGTGATCCCAGCACTGGACTTCGAAGGATCGGCCGGCATGCTGATCGCGATTCCGGTCTGGTTCTTGGGTGGCCTCTTGATCGGCCTGATCTCACCCGGGCGGACCTTCATCGAGCCGGTCGTGGCGGTGTTCTTGGTCGCCTTGCCGACGGCGTTCTTACTGTTCCAGGGCCAGACCGTGAAGACCATGCCGGCCTTCATGTACATGCTGATGTCCGTGCTTGGCGTCCTGTTCACGTTGATTGGGTCCTACATCGGTGAGCGAATCCAGCTCGGTCCCCAACAGTCCGCGAGCGACTGAACCCGCGCCTCACACCTCGATTGCTGGGTTGATTCCGCGCTGGCTGCTGCTCTCGTGCGCGGCGTGCGTGTTGTTTGCCGGCGCCTGTCGCTCTCGAGCGGAGCGCGAGCGCGAGGCGGAAATTGCGCGTCTGGCGCACGCCATCGATGCCCTGCGCAACGCGCCCAATGTCGCCAAAGCTCCGCTCATCGCTTCCCTCGAACGAGTTTCCTGCCAGCGTGCCGAGGTCTGCAAGCTCAAGCAGGACTGCGTGGCCGCATACCGGCACCTGGTCAATTCCGTGGAGGCCAGCGCCCACGCGCGTGAACTCTTGTCCGAGCGCGACGGCGGGCTGGGGGCGGAATTGACGGCCGCGAATGAGCTCAATCGCGGCGAAGCCGAGCTCCACTTGGCGGGCGAGCTCACCGAACTTTGCGCCTCCCGGCAGGGCGAGCTCACGCGCAGCGCGCGCGCTCGCTGAGTCGCGCACTTG